>JBAZPO010000001.1:300000-427632 GCA_041648175.1 Desulfobaccales bacterium
TAGGTTTTGAGGATGTGATAATTAGGGAAAACCTGATTTTCTTTTAAAGATTCTTGGTAGATTATTATTATTAAAAAGAAAAAATAGGTGAAAAGCATGCATGCCATAACCCAGGTTATCGAAGCCACCATGGCAGCCCGAGATCCTTACACCGTGGAACACCAAAGAAGGGTGACCCAAATTGCCTTGGACATCGCTGCCAATCTAAATCTTTCGGCTGATTCCACCGAAAAGCTTCGTATAGCCGGGAATCTTCATGATCTTGGGAAAGTAGGGGTGCCTACCGAAATTCTCGTTAAGCCGGGAAGATTAACCGAGCTCGAGTTTTCCATTATCAAAAACCATCCCATGGTGGGATTTGAGATCCTGAAACCTCTGGATTTGCCTCTGTCCACCACTCAAATCGTGGTCCAGCACCATGAGAGATGGAACGGCTCAGGATATCCGCATGGACTGGCGGGATCTGACATCCTTCTGGAAGCCCGGATAATCGGCGTCGCCGACGTCGTGGAGGCCATGGCGTCAAACCGGCCCTATCGGCCGGCCCTGGGACTTGCCAAGGCCATGTCGGAACTCTCTTTAAATAAAGGCGTGCTTTACGACCCCCTGGTGGTGGACGCTTGTTCTCAGCTCTATGTGGAGAATAAATTGACAACTTTTCGAAACTGACCCGCTAACCATTTTTAGTCCGCAGGCTCGTACGCGTCTGACGAGCCTGCGCACCTCAGAAGGGGGCCGAATCATGGCTCAAGGGTTGATGTTGCAGATCGCCGCATGGTCCGGGGCCATAGCAACGGCTGTAGTCTTATTGGGGTTGTTGTTGGTGGCGATGAACACTGGGGCCAAACATTTCCTCCGGCGTCTCCGCTCTCGTACGGAAGGGGCCGCGACGATTGAGTTTGCCCTCTGCCTCATCCCCTTATTGCTCATCGTAGGCGGCATCATCGATTTCGGCCACCTCTGGTATATGGAATCAATGCTGGCCACCGCCAGCCAGGAAGGCGCCCGCTATGCTACTCGTTACAGTGCGCCCTCTGGAACGCGTCTAACGCCCGGCAGCCTTTCTCCTACGGTATCGTCTTATGTGACCAGCACCTACACCGGACTCCTGCCCGTCGATGCCGATCTTCAGGTCATCCCAGGGGGGGCCGGCTATACTTCGACTACCCCTGGACTTTCGGTCAGCGTCCAGGTTACTGCCAAGAAATACTGGTTTTTTATCGGCAACTTGGTACCTGGCCTACCCAATCCCAAGACCCTGAGCTCTACCACAGTGATGTCATTGGAGTAAAAGAGGCCAAAAGTCCAATGCTCCAGCCCATGGAAGGGCACAACGTTTCCGGCCTAAGGCCTGACGGCCAAGGTCAACCAAATCTCAGACATGGACGCGGTCAATGCCGAGCATTCAGATTAGTAGGTTTAGGGAACAGAGGTAAAGAGCATGGAAGCTCATAGGACACAAAAAAGACTAACCGGCTTCAAAGGTGATGAGTCCGGGTCCACGGCAGTAATCGTGGCCCTTCTCTTGGTGATGCTGTTGGCCGTGGCTGGCCTGGCCATCGATTACGCCCATTTGGCCTGGGTGCAACGTGACCTGAGGAAGTCCGCTGAGGCCGGAGCCCGGTCTGGAGCTCGGGCCCTTTGGCCGCTGAATCTGTGGGGTACTGCCAATACCCGTCCTGCTCCCGATTACCAAGCGGCCTCGACCTCGGCCCTCAATATCGCCACGAGCAACAAGGTTGATGGGGTCAATCTGACCACGAACGAAGTAACAGTGGAGGTGGGACAATGGAATTATGCCACCCAACAGTTTACTCCCGTTACTTGGGCGAATAGCAGCACTGCCAACGGCGTCCGGGTGACTGCCCAAAGAACCAACGTTCAAATCATTTTTGGCCAATTTTTGGGTCTCCTTTCCAAAGATTTGAGTTCCAGAGCCATTTGCATCATGGACTTTGCCGGCTCCGTCGGCCCGGGAACCCTGCCCATTGCTCTCAATAAAGCTTATACCGCTCCCGGCACGCCTCTCTTCATCAACTTTACCCCTGATACCCTTGATAATGGCGGTTGGTTTGCCGACCCGACGGACCAGGCCAGCGCCAAAACCTTTAAAGATTACATTAATAACGCTGCCTGCTCCCCATTGAATGTCGGCGATATCATCAACCTCCAAAATGGGCAAGACACTTCTTGTCTCAACGAATTAAAGGATAAACTTAACCTTCAACCCAGTAAAACCCTCAACGTTCTGTTACCGGTAGTGAATACGGACAAATTTAACCAGAGCCAACCAATTGTCGCATTTGTGCCTTTTCAGATCTCTGAAGTTCTAACGGGCGGAAGTCCCAAAGGGGTTTCCGGTACTGTACTGAGTATGGGGGAAATGGACAGCGCCCAGCCTGGCGGAAGCAATTATGGCGCCCTGGCACCTCCCAAGTTGGTGCAATAGCGGGAACCAGATTTTTGG
Source organism: Desulfobaccales bacterium (assembly GCA_041648175.1). NCBI lineage: Bacteria > Pseudomonadati > Thermodesulfobacteriota > Desulfobaccia > Desulfobaccales > Desulfobaccales bacterium. The sequence continues at coordinate 302,468 of JBAZPO010000001.1, forward strand.
TCTTGAGGCAGCCCGGCAGCAACGGAAACAGAAAACGACGAGTATTTCTCAGCTCTAAGTGAAGAATAAACTGACAACTTTTTGAAACTGACCCGCTCAATATTTATAGTCAGCAGGATCGTACCCACCTGTCGAGCCTGCGCATCTTAGAAGGGGCCGAATCATGGCTCAGGGGTTGTTGTTGCAGATCGCTACACGGTTCGGGGCCATAGCAATGGCCGTAATTTTGATGGGGTTGTTGTTTGTGGCCCTGAACGCCGGAGCCAAACATTTCCTCCGGCGTCTCCGTACGCGTACGGAAGGGGCCGCCACCGTTGAATTCGCCATAATTATCAGTGTGTTTCTCTTAATTGTGGCGGGAATCATGGACTTCGGACATGCCTGGTATATGCAGCAGGTCATCACCAATGCCAGCCGGGAAGGGGCTCGTTACGGTATAACCTATGCAACTGATAGCAGTGGAACCCGCATCGCTCCCTCCGCCCTGTCTCCCTCGATCAGCACGTATCTGACCACCAATTACAAGTTAACCACCAGCCTGCCCGCTGACGCTCAACCAGTCATCACCCCGGGTGGAACTGGCCTCGCCACCGGAACCCGGGGATCACCCCTGGAAGTTACGGTTACGGCTAAGAAAACCTGGTTCATAATTTCGAGTTTCATTCCAGGTCTTGGCAGTCAAAAAACCCTTAAGGCCTCTACGGTAATGCTCTGTGAATGATCACAGTTGGCAATAGCTGACAACAATTTGTAAGGGTCGGGTGTCATCGGCCTGATTTGGTGAGGTGGGACCATAAAATAACAATACTTGCTAAACCAAAGGAGTGAGCCATGGATAGGCGAAAAAGCAGCCTAGGAAGGCTGGGGCGGGAAACGGATGGCACTGTGGCAATTATGGCCGCTCTCGGCCTTTTGGCGTTTCTGGGTATAGCCAGTTTGGCCATCGATACGGGCCAGCTCTATTATGCCCGCAATCAGCTACAGAATGCGGCCGATTCTGCCGCTTTGGCTGCGGCCGGAAATTTGATCAAGGACGCAGGGGGCGGGGTGGCGGAGCGGGATGCCAATGCCGCAAGCCAGGCCGCCATGACGGTAGCCCAGCGCCAGAGCCAGCTTTCCGGCCTGCCGGCCTTGGACTCCAACGCCCGCACTGACCTGACGCTCACTTTCGGGGAATGGAACGTTAATGCGGGCAACCCCCAAACGGCCTGGACAGAGGTCGGCTCGACGTGCAGCAGTAGTTCAACTGCCAATGCCGTAAAAGTCCAACTGCGCCGGGCGGCCGGATTGGCCTATGGCCCGGTCACCAACATATTTGCCAGCGTCTTCGGGGTCAAGACCTCCGAGGTTGCGGCCTCGGCCATCGCCTATCTGGGTTATACCACTTCGGTAGGAACCGGAACGGTCCAGGTCCCGCTGGCCCTGCCGAGTTCCATTCTCACCGCCTCCAGCGGCCACTCCGGCTGGTTTGCCCGTCTTTTAGGCCCCCGGGAAGCCGTGGCCGCCACCAAGACGCTTACTTTCAAAGATACCGGCGGCTCCCAGGTTACCAGCAGCGTTCCCACCAGTCCTGCCGCCGGGCTCGACTCAAGTCAAGGTTATTTTTACACCGTCGGCCCCAGTGACTCGGTGCCCAATACCATCAAAGACATTCTGAAAAAGGTTTATACCCCCAGTTATACTTCGCAAAATCCGGTGGTTGTTGCCAGTTTGAAGGTGGGGCAGCAAATCTATCCCAGAAGCGAGTATCCTTGGGGCCGCTCTTATATCGGAGCTATTTTTCAGAATCTGAAGCAGGCCTATAATTACAAGAAAGATGGTTCCGGCAAATGGCATACCACCTTGGCGGTTTTCGGCCCCAAAACCGTGGCTTCCCTGCCTATGAAAACGGGTTTCATGTCCCTGGCCCGGCTGCTGACCCCCTTCTGGCCATCGGAGGCCTTCGCCTGTACTACCATGAACCCTCCGACCATCATGGTCACGGGCTTTGTCAACGTGGATATCATCGGCGTCACCGCTAATAATACAACCTGTGACGATTGCACCAGTTACAGGCCCGCCAATAACGGGATAACCTATTCAAGCAAAAAGGACTGCTTGACTAATAAACCTGACAGCGCCTGGAACGCCAACACGGTGACCGTCGAGAATGTGACGGATGCCAGTACCGTAACGCCTACGGGCAGCCTGTCCGGTGGTCCTTCGAATAAGACCATCAATCCCGGCGCTCCCTCCGAAGTTGGAGCCCTGGCCGCCATTCCCAGGCTGGTAAAGTGAGGTGTCTTTAAAAACCGGAGGGTTGCCGAGGCGATAAGGATGCGATCCAACAAAAGCATCTCTCTTCGAGCTGGTCTCTCCACAATCAGTTAAAACCGGGGTGCGCACCCTGAATAAGGAGTAAACCAACAATGCAAAAGCACCTTGACCGAGCCATGGCGTTTCTCCGGGATGATGTGGGTGCCGCCTCAATCGAATATGCCCTGTTAGGGGGTTTGATCGCAGTGGTTATTGTGGCAGCGGTGACCGCCTTTGGTGCAAAGGTCGCCAGCAGCTTCGCATCATCTGTAGCCACGTTGCCATAATAACTCTTCGCTGTTTTACAGGTTTGGGGCCGCAACCTGAGGGCGGCGGCCCTTTCCTGTCTCGTACAATTCGCATTCAAACGGTGGCACAGGCGTCTCGCCTGTGCAGGCGCAGGCTAAGGCCTACGTCTACCCAACATTGCTCTTTGAATGCAACTCGGTATCAGGAGGCAAGCCGCGAGAGGACAACCTCGTCACATGTTGGAAGGTGATTATTATCGCTCTTGCCAAAAGTTCCTTCTTTATATCCCCTCTCCCCTCTGAGGGTTGGGGTGAGGGGCGAGCAGGAAAAAACTTTTGGCAACGAAGTATGGCGGCCGGCTCGCCTTTTAGAAGAGCCCGCCCCTGAACAGCTTTTTTAGTCCGGTTAGAGCTTCGCAGCTAAACCGTTGACGCCGCCATTTACCAAGCGCACCACGGCCATGTCGGGGAAATAGTCGATGACGTTGAGGCAGCCGTAATTCTGGTCCAGGCGGAACAGGAACTCCAGAGACAGGCCCAGGGCATCGCTCAAGATGACCCGGTTGATCCCGGCGTGGGCCACAACGAGGAAGGTCTCTTGGTGGTGTTGCTGAATGAGGGAGGTCAAGCGAGGCAGGGCCCTAAGCTTAACGTCCGTGAGGCTTTCACCTCCGGGGATGCGGAAGCTGATGAGGTCCTTAAAGCGCGCCTGGAGTTCTTCCGGATAACGTTCGGCAATCTCCGTAAAGTTCAGTCCTTCCCACACTCCGAAGTGAACTTCACGAAATTCCGGGATGATCTGAGGGGCCACTTCCCGGCCCCGGCTGATGATCTCGGCCCCCGTTAAGGCCCGGGTCAAATCCGAGGCATAGACGCCGGCCAGGGGCAGTGGTGCAAGCTGCACGGCCAACTCCTCAAACTGCCGCACGCCCTTCGCGCTCAGACCGATGTCGTTGTTACCGTGATACCGGTCGGTGTGCCCGTCGGCCACCTGGCCGTGGCGCACCAGATAGAGGCGGGTGGGGATCAAAGAGCCTTTGGCGCGCTGGGCTTGGAGGCGCATTATTCTGCACCCTCTCCTTTCCGGGGTTTCTTTTGGCGAAGAACCTCTTCTTTCAGCTTGATGATTGACTGCCTCTTCTCGGCGCGAAGTTTAGGGATAACGTACATGGCATTAAAAATCTCGGTGAGCGTTGCAAGAATAACTCGAAGGTGGCGCGAATGCCAACCATCGTAAGATAACTCATGAACTTTATCACTCGTGACCTGCTGGATTGTCAGGAGTGTATCGAAATACTCGGGCTCAACGTCAGGCCGCTTTCCTTTAAGAGATTTCAACCTGGATTCATAATCCGTGCCTTCAGCTCCCTCAATTACCGCCAGCTCATAAATTAACTTTCTAGCGCATACCGAAGCTCCTGTAAGAAAGTTGCTCTTGAGGCAGCCCTCTGCTTCAGTCATCAATTCACGAAGTACTCTGGGAATCCGCTCATCCAAGGAGAAAAATGATGTAGGCACAGAGTAGAAGAACTTCTCATCTAGATTTTCATCGTCTTCGATAATAAAGCGATGCAGAGAACCAGAATAATTATGAGTCTTAATTCTTTCAAAGGTAAGATGCATGGAAACGTTTCTACAAGAATGGCATTCGGCAAGATAAACATAACATTTTTTGTCTTCATTCCAATCGAATTTATCTGGTAATCTGGTCGAGTACGATACATTTCTACGATTACAGAATGGGCAATTAAACACATATTCATCTATGAAATATTTTGAATCGAGAGAAGACAGATCAGGCATATGATGCTCTCGTTGCCAAGTACAACTTGGCAGAAAAAAGAACGTTCCCAAGCTTAGCTTGGGAACGAGGAGAAAATCAGTCTCCTACCATGACGGCGTTGTTGGGCACCACCACCACGCCATTTTCGGTGACATGGAAGCGCTTGGCGTCCCGCTCGTGATCCAAGCCGATGGTGAAGCCCGGCGGCACCCGCACCCCCTCTTCAATGATGGCCTGGCGAATGTGGGCCCCGGAGCCCACTTCCACCCCGTCCCACAAAATAGCCTGGCACACCGTAGCGCCGACCCCCACCTTGACTCCGGGGGACAATACCGAGCGCTCCACCGTGCCTTCGATGATGCAACCCGAAGCGATCAGGGAGTCTTCTACGGTCACGTGCGACCCGCTGCAGATGTACTTGCTGGGGGGATAGAGCTGGGGCTTACTCCGCACCGGCCAGTCGGCGTCGTACAGCTCAAACACCGGCGCTTTGCCCAACAGGTCCTGGTGGGCCTTGAAATAAGCGTCCAAAAGCCCGATATCCCGCCAATACCGGGGCGTATTGGTGACCGGGTCCTGGAAATTGTAGGCATAGACCTTTTTGTGCCCCACCATCTGGGGGATAATGTCACCACCGAAATCATGCTTGCTGGTCTTTTTCTTGGCGTCTTTGATGACCTCTTCCACCAGAGTTTCGGCATTAAAGATATAGACGCCCATGGAAACCAAAGAAAAGTCGGGATTGTCAGGCAGGCCCGGCGGGTCCTTGGGTTTCTCCAAAAAATTTTCCACCTCGGAGGCCTCGTTCACTTTGAGGATACCGAAGGAACTCCCCTCCACCCGGGGCACCATGACCGCAGCCACGGTAAGATCAGCATTGTGTTGCAGATGGAAATCCATCATCTCCCGGTAGTTCAGCTTGTAAACATGGTCGCCGGATAAGATGAGCACCTGCCGGGGACGCTCCTGCTCCAAGAGGGTGAGATTCTGGTAGATGGAGTCGGCGGTGCCGCGATACCAGCGGTTCACCATGATCTGCTGGGGCGGCATGGAATAGATGAACTCATTCAAATCGGGATGCATCACGTCCCAGGCCTGGCGCAGGTGCTGTTCCAGGGAAAAACTGCCGTACTGAGAGAGCACATAGATACGGCGAATTCCCGAATTGAGGCAGTTGGAGAGTGTGAAGTCGAGAATCCGGTAGATGCCGCCAAAGGTGATCACCGGCTTGGCCTTGTCCCGGGTCAGGGGAAAGAGGCGTTCACCTTTGCCGCCGGCCATGATGATGGTGGTGAGTTTTTTCATCGAATCCATCACTTAGCTACCAATTCTTTAATCTTCACTTTGAGTTCCGTGAGGTCGGAAGACTTCACCACATAGGCGTCCGCGGCCCAGCTCATAAAGCTTTCCTGGTACTGGCTATAGGCGCTATTCAAGATCACCGGCAAGCCCTCTTTGAGGCCCAGGATGCGGGGCAGGGCCTCCAGGCCGTCCATACCGGGCATACGAATGTCTAAGATCACCAGATCCAGGGGTTCGGTCTCGACCATTTTAAGGGCATCCCTGGCATTGGTGGCGATAACTACTTTGTATCCTTCCTCTTCCAGTTCCTCTCGCAGAAGCGTACGGATCGCCTCATCGTCATCCACCACCAGAATAGTTTTCATTAACTGCCTTCCTGCACGCATATTTTTTTAAAGGTTAAGTCTTGATAACCGCAAGGGCAACCCGCATCGAGAAAAATTCCCCAAGTTCGTCAAGCCTCCGCCGGAGGCTGCCAGTAGGTCTCTCCCAGGAACAGGGGCAACTCCGCCACGCAGATGGGTCCCACCCGGATATCCCAGCCGGTATAGCTGGCCAACTCCTCTTTCAGGGGAGCGACCACCCCCGGGATAATGAGCTGCCGGTGCTTAAGCTTTTCCGCCAGACGGTGGTGCTCCAGTCCCTGATCCAGGCGCTGGGGGGTGAAGCTGCGATAGATCATGGACATGTCCACCGTGTCCCCCCGGGTGTCCACCACCAGCAGATAGAAAGGGCTGATTGTGTAGGCCAAAAGGCCGGTAACCACCGCCAGGGTAAACTCGCTGTTGCCGGTGACCAAAAGCGGCGCCTCGGGTCCCGGTTCATTGATTTCGAACAGGTCCGTCGGCACCGGCCGGGGTAGTTCCAGAGATTGCACCACCGGCAGGACCTCCAAAGCCTGTAAGGCCAGGGATAAGGCCTGGCGGCGGGCCGGGCTCAGGGCCACACCGTCTTCGGATTTCAGGCTGCCATCTTTCAGCCGGGCCGCCACCTGGGTGCAATCAGGCCCTCCCAGGCCCTGGCATTCCTCCGGGCTCAGGTAGGGGGCAATATCGATCCGGTCCACATAGAGATTCGCTTTCAGCATAGGGTCTCCCGTCGGTTAGCCTGTCCAAGCCTAACAAGAATGACGCAGGAGGTCAACGTCTTAGGGGCAGCAGCCCAGACTTCAGACCGGTTTTGTGGCCGGCAGCCGACAGGCCTTAGAGTCTAAAAAATCGGCGGTCATGTAAACCAGGTGTGGTATCTTGAGATAACTCATCCCTTTAGCCTAGGAGGACAGGTTTATGCCCCGCCTACCCGAGCGGTTACCTCGATATTCCTACCGGTTTCTTCTCTTACTCCTCCTCATGGCCTGCCTGGCCTCAGGCGGGATGTTCTCAACCCCGGCCCGGGCTGAACAGTCCAAAAAGCCAACCCCCGCGCAGCTCAAAAAGATCCTGGCCGATTTTGAGAAATATGTCGAACAGGCCCGAACGGACTGGCAGGTGCCCGGCCTGGCCATTGCCATCGTCTCCGGCGACAAGATCATCTTGGCCAAAGGCTTCGGCGTCAAAAAGGTAGGCGCCAACGCTAAGGTGGATGAACATACCATCTTTCAGATCGGCTCCACCTCCAAGGCCTTCACCGCGGCACTGATGGCCATGCTGATGGACGAAAACAAGCTCGCCTGGCAGGACCGGGTGGTGGACCGTCTGGACCAGTTTCAGATGCTCGACCCCTGGGTCACCCGGGAGTTCCAGGTAGCCGACCTCATGGCCCAGCACAGCGGCCTGCCCGCCCACGCCGGAGATTGCCAGGCCTTCATGGGCTTCGACCGGTCACATATTATCCATTCCTTGCGTTACCTCAAGCCGGTAACCAGCTTCCGCTCCCAGTACGCCTATCAAAACAGCCTCTTCCTGGTGGCCGCCGCCCTAGTGGAAAAGTGCACCGGCAAGAGCTGGGAGGACAACCTCAAGGCCCGCCTGTTGGAACCCCTGGGCATGTCAGCCACTACGGCCAGTCTGGCGGAATTCCAACAGGCCCAAAACGTCACCATGCTGCACAAAAAAACCGGAGATAAGATCGAGCCCATACCGGCGGATTGGCCAGACCACAACTGGGTTTATACCTACGGACCGGCTGGCGGCATCAACTCCAACATCCTGGACATGACCAAGTGGCTGCGGCTGCAACTGGGCAAGGGCAAGTTTGAGGGCAAGCAACTCATCAGCGAGGTTAACCTGAATTTCCTCCAAACACCCAAAACTATCATTGGAACGGACCCCGGCAAGATGATGTATTATTGCGAGGCCTGGCTGTACCACCCCTTCCGTCCCCACCCCCTCATCTGGCACAATGGCGGCACCTCTGGCAACAAGACCATGGTAGCCTTCATGCCTGAAGCCGGCCTCGGCATCGTGGTGCTTTCCAACCTGATCACGGACCTGCCCGAGGCCCTGGCCTTTAAGTTTTTTGATCTCTATTTCCAAAACCCACCCAAAGATTGGAGTAAGGTGGGCCTGGAGAAAATGAAGCAGACAGAGGCCAAGGACAAACCGCCCCAGCGCCCCGCGTCCCCCGCGCCGCCCCTGCCGCTTACGCGCTACGCCGGCGCCTATAGCAACCCGATCTACGGCCAGATTACGGTAACCCCGGAACAGGACCAACTCTTTATAGCCGTAGGACTGAATCAGAAAAAGGTCCTGTTGCAACCGTTTGACCGGGATGCCTTCTCTTTTGACTGGCCGGAAGACTTTACCCCCGCGGTCTTTACCATCGGTCCCGATGGCCGGGCCTTAAGACTATCAGTGGGATGGGACGGGGTCACGGAGTTCAAGCGGGTAGAGGACAAACCTGCCTCGTGAGCTTGGTGAACTTTGCCGTCTGTGCCGAAATTGCTTGATTTTCTTGGCAACTTGGGGTATACATATAACGTTAATTCGCACGCCAGACAAGATTCAGATAACAAAGGAGTCGGTCCCAAGAGTAACCGGTTTGAACTAAAGGTAAATTAGGGTAAAGGAGGCACACCTCACCCGAAACCCTTAGGAGGTTCGGGGAGGGTGTCTGGTCTGATTTTTCGTCAACCACTCATCTCCTACAACACTCCTTTCAACCTTTTGGCCTTTACCCCCGCCCTTCTCCGGGCTCCGGAAGCCTTGGTAATTACTTTATATGGCAGCCAGCAACCCACTTACCGCACTTGTTCTGCCTCATCTCACCCAACTGACGCCCTATCAGGCCGGCAAACCTCTCGAAGAACTTGAACGAGAACTGGGACTCACCGGTGCCATCAAACTGGCATCCAATGAAAATCCCCTGGGTCCTTCGCCCCTCGCCCTGGCCGCCATCCGGGACACCCTGGGGAGCCTGCATCGCTACCCCGACAGCCACGCCTATTACCTCAAGGAAGATCTGGCCCGCCACCTGGGGATATCGCCCCAGCAGTTGATTTTAGGCAACGGCTCCGACGAGGTCCTGGATCTGCTGGTCCGCGCCCTGGTGCCCCCCGGGGGCGAAGTGGTGAGCACCACCCACACCTTTCTGATGTACGGCCTGATCACCCAGTCCGTAGGTGGTTTTTTCCGTCCGGTGCCCTTGAAAGATATGCGGGTTGACCTTCCCGCCGTGGCTCAGGCGGTCACGCCTCAGACCCGGCTGATCCTGCTTAACAACCCCAACAATCCCACCGGCACCGCGTTTCGGCGCCAGGAATGGGAAGATTTTCTGGCGGCGATCCCTGCCACCGTCACCGTGGTCTTAGATGAGGCCTACATCGACTTTGCCGATGACCCTGACGTGCCCTCATGCCTGGATTATCTGTCTGAGGACCGCCCCCTGGTGGGGCTCCGCACCTTTTCCAAGGCCTATGGCCTAGCCGGCCTGCGCATCGGCTACGGCTTCGGCCCCAGCGAACTGATGGACTACTTAAATCGCCTGCGGATGCCCTTCAACGTCAACCGCCTGGCCCAGGTGGCCGCGCGGGCGGCGCTTAAAGACACCACCTTTCTGGCCCGAACCCGGGAGGTCGTGCTCACGGGCAAAGACCTGATCTACCGCGGGCTTGACCGGCTGGGATTGACCTTCATCCCCACCCAGACCAATTTCGTGCTCATCCGGGTACCTAAGGCCGGGCAAGTTGTTTATCAGGCGATGTTGCGGGAAGGGGTCATTATCCGGGCCATGGACGCTTACGGTTTCCCTGACTATATCCGAGTCAATATGGGGCTGCCGGCCGAAAACCGGCGCTTCCTTACGGCATTGCAAAAGGTCCTGGGGTCAGGCAACTGAGTGGACCCCCGGGGAATCATCACCATTGACGGCCCGGCTGGCGCCGGCAAAAGCACGGTCGCCCGCCTTCTGGCCCAATCCCTGGGTTACCTCTACCTGGACAGCGGCGCCTTATATCGGGCCGTGGCCTGGCAGGCCTTGCAACTGGGGCTGGACCTGAACCGCTCCGAGACCCTGGCCGCCTTTCTCGAGGCTTTTAGCCCGGAGGTGACCGCAGATTCCCGGGGTTTTCACCTGGTCGTAGACGGCGCCGAGGTGAGCGAGGCGCTCAGGTCCCCATTGGTAACCCGGGAGTCTTCCCGGGTGGCGGCCCTCTCCCTGGTGCGCCAGTGGGTTAAAGAGCGGCTGCGCCATCTGGCCAAAAATGGCGGCGTGGTCACTGAAGGCCGGGACCAGGGCACCGTGGTCTTTCCTGAAGCCACGCATAAATTTTATCTCTCTGCGGCCCTGGCTACCCGGGCCGAGCGCCGGCGCCGGGAATCGCAGGGAGAAGGCGAGCCGTCTTTGGCCGATACCATGGCGGATATCGCCGCCCGGGACCTCAGGGATGAAACCCGGGAGGACTCGCCGCTGCGTGTCCCTGCGGACGCCAGCGTGATCGACACCACAAATTTAAGCATTGAAGCAGTGTTACAGCAGTGCCTGGCCAGGATCAAAGATCCGGCAGGTTGGAACCTAAACCCAGTAAACTTGTCAAAGGGGGCTAACATGGACGGTATGGAAAACAACGAACTGACTAACCACACCCGGCCGGAAGAAAATGATTTAGACCGGTCGCAAACCGAAGAGGTCGCCACCTCGGAATTTACTTCGGCATCCGCTGAATCAATTTCGGAGATGCCGGATATGGAATCCATGAGCGAACTCTACGAAGAGAGCTTGAGGCGCGTCCAGGAAGGGGAAGTCGTCAAGGGCCGCATCGTGTCCATCACTAAAGATTATGTCATGGTGGACATCGGCTACAAGTCCGAAGGGCAGATCCCCATCCACGAATTCACCACCCCGGAAGGTGAAGTTACCGCTCAGGTGGGGGATGAAGTGGAAGCTCTGATGGAGAGCCGGGAAGATGAAGAAGGGGCCTTGATGCTCTCCAAGAACAAAGCCTCCAAGATCAAGGTGTGGGAAGAGGTCAGTGCCGCCTACCACAACGAAGGCGATGTGGAGGGCACCATCGTGGCCAAGGTCAAGGGAGGCCTTTCCGTGGACCTGGGAGGCATCATCGCCTTCCTTCCCGGCTCCCAGGTGGACCTGGCACCGATGCGCCATACCGACCATCTCATCGGCCAGCACTATACCTTCAAAGTCTTGAAATTCAACCGCAAACGGCGCAATGTGGTCTTGTCCCGCCGAGTCCTGATGGAAAAAGTCAAAAACGAAGCCAAAACCACCCTGCTGGGCTCCCTGGAAGAGGGTAAGATCGTCGAAGGCGTGGTCAAAAATATCACCGATTACGGGATTTTCGTTGACTTGGGTGGCCTGGACGGGCTGCTCCACATCACCGATCTCTCCTACGGCCGGGTGCGCCATCCTGCGGACCTCTTCAAAGTAGGAGACACCATCACGGTAAAGGTCCTGAGCTTCGATCCGGACAAGGAGCGTATCTCCCTGGGTTTAAAACAGCTCACCCCGGACCCCTGGACCGTGGTGGACGAGAAGTTTCCCCTGGCCAGCCGCGTCACCGGCAAAGTGGTAAGTCTCACCGATTACGGGGCCTTCGTGGAACTGGAACCTGGGGTGGAAGGACTCATCCACATCTCCGAGATGTCCTGGACCCGGAAAGTCCGCCATCCTTCTCAGGTGTTAAGCGTGGGCGACGTGGTGGAAGCCACGGTCCTGGAAGTGGAGCCCACCCGGAAACGCATATCCTTGAGCTTAAAGCAGGTAGAGCCCAATCCCTGGGAAGTCATCGGCGAAAAATACCCGGTGGGCTCGGTGATCGAAGGTAAAATCAAGAATATCACCGACTTCGGCATCTTCATCGGCATCGACGAAGGCATCGACGGCCTGGTGCACATCTCCGACATCTCCTGGACCAAGCGCTTCAAGCACCCGTCCGAGTTATTCAAAAAAGGCCAGGTGATCCAGGCCAAGGTCCTCTATATCGATAAGGACAACGAGCGCTTTTCCTTGAGCATCAAGGATCTGACGCCCAACCCGTGGCAGACTATCGATCAGCGCTTCCCCATGGGCTCGGTGGTCGCTGGCCCCATCACCAATATCACCGACTTCGGTCTCTTCGTCGAAGTGGAGGAAGGCATCGAGGGCCTTATCCATATTTCGGAGCAGAGCCGGGATAAGCAGAAGATGGCGGCCCTCAATGTGGGGGACATTATCCGGGCCAAGGTGATTCACAGTTCCGCCGAGGAACGGCGCATCGGCCTGAGCATCCGGAAAATGGAAGCCGACGAGGAGCAGTCCCACTACCGGGATTATATGCACTCCCGCACCGAAGCCACCACCAACATCGGTGATCTGATTCGGGAGACCCTGGAAGAGAAACAGAATAAAGACAATGACTAAGACATCATGAAATCGCGCACTCTATGGACCGGTTGCTTGGTCACTTTTCTGGTGGTCCTCTTTTTTGTGGGACTTTCCGGCGTAGTCCTGCTGCTCCTGGGAAAAGGCAGTCTCTTCGCCTCCCGGGAGCGGGTCGGGGTGGTGGAGATCAAAGGAGTCCTCGCCGACTCCCGCACCGTCATCAAGCAACTGGACCGCTACCGCGACGACAGCAGTATCAAAGCCATCGTACTCCGCATTAACTCCCCGGGCGGCGCCGTGGGTCCCGCCCAGGAGATCCTCCGCGAGGTGGAAAAGGTCCGTCTGAAGAAAAAGATCGTGGCTTCCCTGGGAACTGTGGCCGCCTCCGGAGGCTACTACATCGCCTCCGGGGCCGACCTCATCATGGCCAACCGGGGCACCGCCACCGGCAGCATCGGTGTGATCATGCAGTTCACCAACGTGGAGGGCCTCACCAAGAAGATCGGGCTGGACTTCTTCAACCTGAAGGCCGGGCGCTACAAGGACGTGGGCTCGCCCTTCCGCCCCATGACCCCGGAAGACAAGGCCTATCTCCAGGTCCTCATTGACAACATCTACCAGCAGTTTTTAAACGACGTCGCCCGCAACCGCAAGATTCCTCTGGACAGGATTAAGGTCCTGGCGGAAGGCAAGATCTACACCGGCGAGGAAGCCAAACAGATCGGTCTGGTGGACGACTTCGGCAATCTCCCCGACGCCATCGAAAAGGCCGGCCGTCTGGGGGGCATCACTGGCAAAGTTGAGGCCACGTATGCCGAGAAAGAGGGCTTTTCCCTCCTCCGCCTTCTCCTGGGCCAGGAAACCGAGGATACCTTAAGCAACCTTAAAGCCCTCCCCTACCCCGAACCGGCGTTTTTGCCGCCGTGGTTTAGGTAAGCTCGGCCCGCGCCGCAGCCTTCATTACCAGAAGTTTAAGCCCCGTTCTTTACAGGCTGTCAAGATTTCTGCCTGCCATTGCCTCTGAAATTCTCCCTCGAAAAAACTTTCCATAGGGATAATAAGTTGTTACTATAAATGACTTTATTGATACTATAAAGATAACATATAAAGCCATTTAACAACCTGTTTTCCCTATGATTTGTCATTCTGAGCGTAGCGAAGAATCTCTTACTCCGTTCAGGATGACAGAACAACCCGACTTTGAAATGGCTTATGGTCTATGCTTTTATTTTCTTGGAGAATAATTAATGAAGCGCAGTATAAATCGTAGTTGGCTATTCTCAAATATAATTAAAATTATTCCTAAAATTATTATATTCACCTATCTCTTAAATATCATTATTAAGTTAGCTTTTAAACTACCCAACGCACCCTGGGAATATAACGATTTTCTGCAATACTGGCTGGCGTCTTCCTTCGTGCTGGCAGGAAGACCTGCTGCAGTCTATGACATGGCTCAATTCTACCAGGCGTTAACCCAAATCGCGGGTCCTGGGTTGAACACTCCCTGGTTTTACCCCCCCATTTTTTTATTAATGGTCTCTCCCTTAGCTCTCTTGCCCTATTATGCGTCGTTGGCCTCCTGGCTATCCTTAACCCTGGGTGGTTATATAGTTGCGGTGCGGCGCATCGCCCCTCATCCCATGACGATCTGGCTGGCCTTGGCCTTCCCCGGGGCCTTGATGAACCTCAATTACGGTCAAAATGGCCTCTTCTCCGCTGCCCTGTTTGGCGGGGGCTTACTCCTCCTGGAATCGTATCCTTTCTTGGCGGGAATGGTCTTTGGAGTTCTCGTCTATAAGCCCAATTTTTTTATTTTAATACCCCTGGCCTTAATTGCCGGACGCTACTGGCGGACTTTAGGAGCCACAATAATATCCGGCGGGCTTTTGGCTCTTGCCAGCGGTCTGATCTTGGGCTGGGAAACCTGGGCGGCCTTCTGGCACATTCGCAATGTTCCAATGCAGGCCCTCGAGCAGGGGGTAGCCTCTCTGGGGAAGATGCCGACGATCTTCGCAGCGACTCTCATGGCAGGGGGGGGCCTGACTCTCGCGTACTGCCTCCAGGGAGCCGTTATGGCAGTCGCGGCTGGCGCAGTTATCTGGACCTGGTTTCAAAGGGTGGATATGGCCATCCGGGTTTCGGTGCTTACCCTGGGAAGCCTGCTCTTTACTCCTTACGGTTCCGAATACGAGTTGGTTCGGCTGGCCATCCCCCTTGCCTGGATCGGCTGGGAAGGATGGCAGAAAGGCTGGGGGCCAAGGGATAAAATCTTCCTGGTGCTGGGCTGGATTACCCCCTTCATATCCAGGTTTCTCGCGGAAGGTAATGTGGTTCAGATAACCCCTTTAATTTTATTGGTTCTCCTTTATCTTAACCTGACAGGCATCCACGAATCCAAATCGGCGGTCGTGCCGTTGCAAAGCCCGTGAAAAAGACCGCGCCATAATTCCCACCATCTAATCTAACCCGGAAAATCGGCCGCTTCCCCCCTTGCCCCTCGCTGGGGATTTTGCCTTACTCCGCCTCGGGCAGCAACAAGCGTTTCAGTTCTTCCGTTTCATAGACAACTTCCTTGCCCACCAACCGCACCTGCCCCTGCACCACATAGTTGAGCACCCGGGGTTGCCACTCATGTTCAGCCTGATTCACCTTGGCCGCCAGGGTCTCCGGGGTATCGCCCGGCTCAATGGGAACCGGCAGCGCAAAAAATATCGGGCCACGGTCATATTTCGCATCAACAAAATGCATGGTGACCGCACTGTGGGTAATTTCCCCGCGCTGATAAGCGGCTATAACCGCTTCGTGCACATAATGGCCGTAAAGGTTCGGCCCGCCAAAGCGGGGCAAAGGACCAGGATGGATATTGATCGTCCGCGCCGGGTCAAGGCCTGCTACCAGCTTCAGCCAGCCGGAGAGCATGACATAATCAGCGTTGAAATACTTTACAAAGTTTTGATAGCCCTGACCCAGATAAGGACCAACCCAGTATTCGGAAGGTATCCCGAGTGCTTTGGCCTTTTGCCAGACCCCGCCGTCAAAATGATTCGTGATAACCGCACAAATCCACGCGTCTAAAATTGGCGGCCTGGCCCGCGCCGCCCTTACCATCGTCTCAAATCCGGACCCGCCGCCGGTTTTTGTCCCGGAAGCAAAGACCAGGATATTTGGATGAGGTTTAGGCAAACTCGCTCACATCCCCCTTCCCTTCCCGGAGCACTTCAGGCACATCGTCCATGAAGGCAATGATACTGGAGGGGTCCGGCAGGACAATGCCGCCATCGATCACCAACTCCAGGTGCGGTTTGAACTTGATCTCGATCTCGTAGGGGTCGCTCTCAACCGGCCCGTCCGGCAGGGCCGCGGTGGTGGTAATGATGGGATGTCCCAAGAGCGCCACCAGCCCCAGGGCAATGGGGTGGTCCGGCACCCGGATGCCCACGGTGCGCCGTTTGGTTTGGAGAATCTTCGGCACCTGGCGGGAAGCTTCCAGGACAAAGGTATAGGGGCCGGGTAAGAGGCGTTTCATAACCTTGTAGGCGGAGTTCCCCACCCGGGCGTATTCGCTGATGTTCTTCAAATCCTGGCAGATAATACTGAAAGGCTTATTCAAGGGCTGGCGCTTGAGGTGGTAAATCCGGTTAATGCCCTTGAGATTAAACAGGTCGCAACCGATGGCGTAGCAGGTATCCGTCGGGTAGGCGATGAGACCGCCCCCGGAGAGCGCCTCCACGGCCTTGCGCAGGAGGCGTTCCTGGGGATTGTCGGGATTGATTTTGATGATCATGGTTTACCTGTTGATTTATTCCACCAAGAATACTAAGAGGCAGGTTCTGGGCTCTGGAAAAAATCTCTAACCCCTGACACCTTGCATCTGCCAGTTAATTAATTTTCTTTGGCTTGGCCTTCGCCTTGCCAGCTTTCTTCTTGCCCTTGGCCTTTTTGGGCTCGCCGCTCTCTGGGGCTGCCGCCTGCGCCACCGAAGCCCCCGCCTGGGCCCAGACCTTTTCCACCTGATCCCTAATCCAGTGGGGGTCCCACCACTCCAGGGGATCGACAAACTCACCCTGGAGGTTGATGGCGAAATGGAGATGATCGCCGGCCGCCAGGCCCGTGGTGCCGGTTTGCCCCAGGACCGCGCCTTTCTGCAGCTTATCCCCCACCTTCACGTCGATCTTGCTCATATGACTATAGCTGGAGAAAACCCCCAGGCCATGGTCCAGCATCACCGTCTTTCCATAAATCCCCAGGTCATCGGCATAGACTACCACGCCGTTATTCCCGGCATACACCGGGCTGTTCACCAGGGAAGCCAGGTCCTCGCCCAGATGCGTCTGCTGATCCACGGCTTTGCCCTGATACATATAAGTGCGCCGGTCGCCAAACCGTGCCATGGGTTTGCCATAAAACCGTTGGAAGGCTCCGACCCATAAGGGCTGGGGGGCGCTGTGGGAGCTGACTTTCTGGAACGTCTCGTGATTAAGCTTGCGCGTATTCCGGTTGACCTCCAGATAGGACCCCAGCAAGTCGTTGGGATTGGGCACCGGCAGGCTGGTGGCCACCTTGCGCAGAAAGCCGTCCGGGAGGTTGAGGTTGTCATGCCGCCACTTCCGGGGCTTGGACTTCAAAGACACCGACTGCTTGATTTCATTGCCCAAAGACGGCCGGGCCACAAGTTCCACCGGGAAGGTATTGGGTCCTTCCTGAGGCACCGCGAACAGCACCACATAGTCCCCTTTGCCCCCCTTGGGGTTGGGGAAACCCTGAAAGAACCGCCCCCCCACCATGACGCCCGACTCTTTAACCTCTTTGTTAAGCCGGTAGCCGATCACGCCGGTCCCCCCGGCATGCAGCAGGTGACTCACCCCTTGATACGTCAGGTTGACGGGCACCAAATCGATAACCACGTCCCGGCTGAACGACGCGGTGTGACCCCGAAACAGGCGGTGCCAGGAGCGGTCCCAGGCCTGGACGTTCAAGGTGGCCTTGCCCTCCTGGAAACCCAGGGCCTTGGGCTCTAAAATCACCTGCAGATCCACGGTCTCACCCTTGCCGCCTCCCGGAGGAAAGGTGCGATCCAGCACCACCTTACTCTGGCCCCCCTGGGAAAAGGTGACCTTGACCGCCTTCAAGCCGCTGCTCTGATCTGCGGCATCCACCGTCAGGACGGTTTTAGCCCCTACCACCTCCACCGGGGTTTTCAGCGCCACCGTGGGATCGTCGAAGTCCAGGCGGCCCACCGCCAGCCACACCAGCAGGACGATAAGGCCTAGCCCAATCGCAACCCACACTACGTTGCCGAACTTGCGTCCCCAACGCTGTTTCCAGTTCTTGCCCATGGGTGTATAGTATCAGGTATAGGCCTAGGGAGCAAGAAGTGGCCCGGCTTTCCTCCAGACTAGCAATCGCAGGAGACGCCTCATGGCAGCAAGCGAAGAAATCATTCTCTCCGTAGGGGGCATGCACTGCGCCGCCTGCGTAGCCCGGGTGGAGCGCGCCCTGACCGCCGCCCCCGGCGTCGAATTGGCCACGGTCAACCTCGCCACTCGACAAGCCCGGATTCGCTATAATTCCCACCTGACCAACCCCGATGCCCTCACCCAGGTGGTGACCGGCGCCGGTTATGAAGTTGAGGCCGCGACCAAAGAGCAACGGGCTCCAAAATCGCCTGAGGCCGAGGTTAAAGAATTTCGCCGCCGCTTCCTCCTGGCCCTGCTGTTAAGCCTGCCGGTGTGGCTCTTCATGGTCCCGGGGGTGATGGCCGCCATCGGCCTCAGCCACCACACCATGGCCTTCATCCTGCTCATCTTTGCCACTCCGGTGATGTTTTATTCCGGCGCCCCGTTCTTTGCCGGGGCCGTGAACGCCGCCCGGCACCTGTCCACCAACATGGATACCCTGGTAGCCCTGGGCACCTCCGCCGCCTACTTCTACTCCGCCTGGGTCACCTTCTTTCCCGAGAGCGTCGCCGCCGCGGGCCACGACCCTGCAGTCTACTACGACACCGCAGTGATGATCATCACCTTCATCCTCCTGGGCCGCTGGCTGGAAGCCCGCACCCGAGGCCGGGCCTCGGAAGCGCTGCGCCGCCTCTTTGCCCTGGCCCCACCCACCGCCCGGGTGCGCCGGGATGGCCAGGAACTGGAACTGCCTCTGTCTGAAGTCGCGGTTGGCGACCTGGTGGTGGTGCGGCCGGGTGAGAAAATCCCCGTGGACGGCATCGTCGCGGAAGGCAACAGCAGCGTGGACGAGTCCATGCTCACCGGCGAAAGCATGCCCGTGGCCAAGGAACCGGGGGCCGAAGTCTGGGGCGCCACCTTGAACCACCGGGGGTTTTTGGTCTTCAAGGCCACCCGGGTGGGACAAGACATGGTGCTCTCCCAGATCATCCGCTTGGTGGAGCAGGCCCAGACCAGCAAAGCCCCCATCGAGCGCTTGGTGGATAAGGTAGCCGGCATCTTCGTGCCGGTGGTTATGGGTTTGGCGGCGGCAACCTTTCTGGCCTGGTACTTCTGGGGTCCACCTCCCACCTTTAGCCGGGCCATCATCGGCATGGTGGCGGTGCTCATCATCGCCTGCCCTTGCGCCATGGGCCTGGCCACCCCCACCGCGGTCATGGTAGGCTCGGGCCGAGGCGCGGAATTGGGCATCCTCATGCGGGGCGGCGAAGCCCTGGAGCGGGCCTACCGCCTCACCACCGTCATCTTCGATAAGACCGGCACCCTCACCCGGGGCACTCCCCAGGTCACTGACGTCCACACCTGGGAGCATTGGAGCGCACAGGCGGTCCTGGCTCACGCCGCGGCCCTGGAGGCGAAATCGGAGCACCCCCTGGCTGAGGCCGTCACCCACGCCGCAGGAGCCCAGGGCCTGACCTTGCCACGTGTTGAGGATTTCCAGGCCGTGCCGGGGCTGGGGGTGGAGGCCAAGATCGACGGTCAAGCAGTAATCTTGGGGAACCTGGCCTTTCTCTCCCAGCAAGGTATCTCCTCCCCGCTTATCAACCATCAGCAGGACCAACTGTCCCGTGAGGGCAAAACCGCCATCTTTCTGGCCGTGGCAGGTCTTCCCGTGGGGGTGATTGCCGCGGCCGACACCTTAAAGCCCCGGGCCGCCAAGACCGTGGCCGCCTTGAAGAATATGGGGTTGAAAATCCTCTTGTTGAGCGGCGACAACAAAATGACCGCCGCGGCAGTGGCCAAAAGTATCGGCATCGAGGACGTGCTGGCGGAAGTGCTCCCCGGTGATAAGGCCCTAAAAGTCATGGAACTGCAAGCCCATGGCGAAGTGGTGGCCATGGTGGGCGACGGCATCAACGACGCCCCGGCCCTGGCCGCGGCCGATGTGGGCATCGCTTTAGGCACCGGCGCCGACGTGGCCTTAGAGGCCGCGGACCTAACCCTCATCCGGGACGACCTGGACCTGATCCCCGCGGCCATCAACCTCTCCCGGCAGATGATGCGCATCATCCGCCAGAACCTCTTCTGGGCCTTCTGCTACAACGTCGTGGCTATCCCCGTAGCCGCGGGCGCCTTCTACCCGCTGTGGGGCTGGACCCTCAACCCGGCCCTGGCCGCCGCAGCCATGGCCATGAGCTCAGTCAGCGTCGTGACCAACTCCTTGCGCCTGCGGCGTTTCAAAGCGTGATATCTTGGGGGAGGGGGCCGGGGGCGAAAGCCCCTGCAGCCCTCCCCCAAACCCCATAGTAATGTATGGTGCGCACTGCGCACCATTTCATTTTGGATAGAGCTCATATCTTGCATAAACTCATTGAAAGTATTATGATTTGTTGGAGGATCGAGGCTATGAACAAGATCGAGAAAATCGGACGTGAAATTCAGGAATTTTCGCCCGCAGAACTGTCGGCTTTTCGCAAGTGGTTCCATGACTTCGATGCCGAGGCCTGGGACCTTCAAATAGAAGAGGATGTCCAGGCGGGCAAATTAGACGCCTTGGCGGAAGCCGCACTCGAGGCTTTGGAATGCGGCAAATGTAACGAGATTTGAAACATTCCGCCTCCCCGCAGTTCTGGACCTGCCTAAGGGCTCTCCCCAAACCGGTTCAGCAGCTTGCCGGCAAAAGCTTCGCACTGCTGAAAAACGACCCCCGTCATCCTTCTTTGCATTTCAAACAGATTGGCCGCTTTTGGTCAGTCCGCATCGGGCTATCTCATCGTGCTTTGGGTATCGGCATCTCCGATGGGGTGTTGTGGTTTTGGATAGGTAGCCACGCTGATTACGATAACCTGATTGGCTAACCGCCTGTTGAGGAATACTGCAGATAAAAGGGCGGCCCAACGGGTCGCCCCTTCTTATTGGGGTTGGGGGATGGGGTCTGGGGAAGGGGCGGCAGGGGCCGCTTACGAAAAAGCCCCTGGCCCCCTTCCCCAGCTTTCTCACACCAAACTCTTATACAGTTCCAAATAAGCCTTCGCCGACACCTTCCAGGAAAAATCCTGTGCCATGGCGTGGAGCATGATGCGCTGCCACAGGTCCTTATTGGCATAAGCGTCCAGCGCGGTATGGATCGCTTTCAGGAACGCCTCCGGGGTGTAGTCGCTGAACACAAAGCCGGTGCCCAGAGTCTTGGGGTCGCCCACCGGGGTTACCGTGTCCGCCAGGCCCCCGGTTTCCCGGACCACGGGAATGGTGCCGTACTTCATGGAGTAAATCTGGTTTAAGCCGCAGGGCTCGTAGCGCGACGGCATGAGGAACATGTCGGCCCCGGCTTCCATGAGGTGGGCCATCTGGTTATTAAAGGCGATCTTCGCCCCCAGCTTGCCCCTGTATTTGGGGGCCTCGGCCGTGAGCCAGCGGTGGTACTTCTCGTCCCCGGTCCCCAGGATCACCAGCATCAGCTTCAGTTTCATGAGCTTGGGCAAAATTTCGGCTAACAGATCAAAGCCCTTCTGGTCTGCCAGCCGGGAGATTACGGCCAGGATGGGGGCCTCAGCCAGGTCCTGGGACAGGTCGAAGGCCTCCATCAGGGCAGCCTTGTTCGCGGCCTTGCCACCCAAATCCTTCGGGCTGAACGCGGCCGGGATCAGGGAGTCGGTCTCGGGGCTCCAATCCTGATAATCCACGCCATTCAAGATGCCGTGTAACTGCTCGGCCCGGGTTTTCAGCACCCCCTCCAGGCCATAGCCGAGTTCCTCGGTCTGGATCTCCACGCTGTAGCGGGGGCTCACGGTGGTAACCGCGTCGGCGCAGACGATGCCGCCCTTGAGCAGGTTGATCTGGCCGTAGTACTCCAGGCCGTCGATGGAGAAAAAGGACCAATCCAGGCCCAACAAAGGATATTTTTCCTTGGTAAAGAGACCCTGATAGGCCAGATTGTGAATGGTGAACACCGTTTTCGCCTTGGCGAAGACCGCCTCACCGGCCCAGCGCTGCTTCAGGTACACCGGCACCAAAGCACTCTGCCAGTCATGGCAATGGATCACGTCGGGGGTAAAGTCCAGGGCCCGGCAAAAGGGCAGAACTGCGCCGCAGAAAAAGGCGAAGCGCTCCAGGTTGTCAAAGTAATCTCCCCGGGGGGTGCCGTAGAGCTGGCTGCGGTCGTAAAATTCGTCCCGCTCCACAAAATAGAACGGCGAGCCCGACTCCGCTGGGGCCTTGAGATTGAAGGTGTGGTTGATCAACCCCAGGTTCACTTCCAGATCCTCGGCGATGGTGGTGGTGGGCGCCTTCCCCTGCTTCACCATGCCATAATAGGGCATAAGAACCTTGACTTCCGCCCCCTGCTCTATAAGGGCCTGGGGCAGCGTGCCCACAACATCGGCCAGCCCCCCGGTCTTGGCAAAAGGCACTCCCTCCGAAGCAACGAACAGCACACGCGGTTTCTGGCCCATGGGCTCTCCTTGTGGCAGCTGTCAGCGATCAGCTTTCAGCCTAAAAACTCCGCCGGATCAGGTTAAAATCTACGGCGCCATGCAAGATACGATATTAATCCTTGGTCTTGTCTTTAAGCTGACCACTGATAGCTGAAAGCTGACCGCTAATACTTATAAATCAACTCAATATCCGACGCCACGAAGCCTTTTTCGCCTTCGCTGAGGTTGAACTCGAAGATATAATCGCGGCTGGGCAAGTTCTCGGCATGGATCCCCGGCGGCAGGTCTTTTTCCATAAAA
Organism: Desulfobaccales bacterium; assembly: GCA_041648175.1. Taxonomy (NCBI): domain Bacteria; kingdom Pseudomonadati; phylum Thermodesulfobacteriota; class Desulfobaccia; order Desulfobaccales; species Desulfobaccales bacterium. The sequence continues at coordinate 324,984 of JBAZPO010000001.1, forward strand.
AACACCGAAGTATAGGGGGATTCTTCCAGGCGCGTGTCGGTAATCCATACCTTGCCGAAGCTGTGCATGAATCGGAAAAAGCCATAGGAGCGGTCCAAAAAGTATTTCGTGCACACCCCCCGGACCCGGCTGCCCACCTCCCCCCAGGCGGGAGCCCCCGCGGCGGGCGGGGTGGTGGGCAATAACCCCGGCACCAAGTACCCGGGGACGAACAGGTCCACTTCCCGGCGCAGCCGCATCGATACATTGGCAAAGGCCACCAGTTCCACCCGGCAGCCCTTGTTCTGCGCCATGGTCACCACGCTGCAGAAATCACCGTCACCGGTGAACAAGTAGATCAGGTCCAGGCGGTCCGATTGCGACACGATGTCCAGCCCCATTTCCATATCCAGATTGGCCTTGCCGTAGGTGCGGCCGGAATCATCCGTGTACCAGCGGATCGCCTTCTCCACGGCTTTGAAACCCAAATCCCGCAACGTCAGGATAAAATTCAAGGTCGTTTTGTAATTGGGATCAGAGACGGCGCGCTCTTCGTCAAGGGCTACATAGGCATTCAGTCGCATCACTTCATCGCCGTCCCGGGCAACAAAACGCCGGATCACTTCATAGCGCATCCCGTAGCCGCCGTTCCGCATGATATTCATAGAGTCAACATAGACTCCGACTCGACGGTTGGCCATAATATTTTAACTCCTTATTATTCCTGCGAAACTAATATCCGCAAGCAACCTCAGGGGGCCCCGGACCGGCTCCAGGAGAAGCTGGTCGGCCAGACCGGACATCCAAGTGGCTGGAAATTATTTATGAACTGCCCACAATACCATCACTAATAAAGTCGGTCCTCAAGGCCGCGGCCCAAAAGGCCGGGCATCGTTCAACACCTTGCCTTCCCTCGTCGGGGGGGCTTCTAAAAATTTTGGCAGGAAAGGCAGACAAGCACAATGCTCCGCTCCCAACCATTTGAGTGAAGTCAGGCCCCGTTCTTGAAGGCGAGCCGCGGAAGTAACGGGGCCAGGCCAGGTCTGCGCTTTAGGCCACGTGCCGGCCTTTGCCTTCCTCCCGCCTTTAACCATGAAAGTTTAGAGAAAAAAAGCCCAAGCTGCAAGCTAGTTCTCCAGAGCCATACCTCCCGCAGATTCCCAGGGTTGCGGACCGGTGGAAGATTCCTTATGTTAGAGTAGGCACCGCCGGTCAACGGCCAAACAGGACAATTGCCAAAAGAGGCTCTTGCAAAAAGCCTTTTTGTCATCCTGAGCGGAGCGCAGGATCTCATATTTTCCTCTATTTTTTGAGATTCTTCGGTCGCTTCTCTCCCTTAGAATGACAGACTAGGAGACTTTTGCCAGCGGCTCAAAAGTTCCTTCATCTTTTTCCCTCTCCCCCCAGCGTGGAGAGAGGGTTAGAGTAAGGGGTGGATAAGAAAAGACTTTTGGCCATAAGGATAATAAGTTAGGAATCCAGGACAGAATATGACTACCCTTCGTTCCCATAACGTTGAGCCTCACCTCTTCGTGGTCCTGGGAGGCACCAGCGACCTGATGCGGCGCAAGCTCCTGCCGGCCCTCTACCAGTTGCGGGCCAGCGGGGCCGTCCCCGACCCCCTGATCATCCTGGGGGCGTCCAGAAAGACCGGGCTGACGGATACAGGCTTCCGGGCCTTGGCCTTAGAGGCCCTGACCGAGGCTGGCCCCCTTAACGACCCGGCCGGCCAGTGGTGTAGCGAGTGTCTTTTCTTCCAGAGTCTGGGAGCGGGTACGCCGGAAGACTTTAAAGCCCTGGCGGTTCGCATCCGCTCCCTGGAGGAAGAGCACCATTTGCCCGGCAACCGGGTCTTTTACCTGGCGATGCCGCCTCAAGCTTATATGCACACCATTGCCGGCCTGGGCGAAGCCGGTCTCAATGCAGACTCGGGCTGGACCCGGCTGGTGGTGGAAAAGCCCTTCGGCAAAGACCTGGACTCCGCCATCATCCTCAATGAGCAGATCCACCGGTATTTCAGCGAATCCCAGGTCTACCGCATCGACCATTATCTGGGCAAAGAGACCGTCCAGAATCTCTTGATCTTTCGGTTCGCCAACGCCATTTTCGAGCCGCTCTGGCATCGGAATCTGGTAAAGAGCGTCCAGATTACCGTGGCCGAAAGCCTGGGGGTGGAAGGCCGGGCCGGATACTACGATCAGGCCGGGGCCCTCCGGGACATGGTCCAGAACCACCTCACCCAGCTCCTCACCCTCACTGCCATGGAAGTGCCGGTTGCCTTCGACGCCGAGAGTATCCGCACCGAAAAGGCCAAGGTCTTGCGGGCCGTCGCCCCGGTTCTGCCGGAAAACGTGATCTACGGCCAGTATACCCGGGGGAGCATCAACGGCCAGGAGGTGCCGGGCTACCGGGAAACCGCGGGGGTCTCCCCCGATTCCCAAACCGACAGCTTCGTGGCCTTAAAGCTTTTCGTGGAGAACTGGCGCTGGCAAGGAGTGCCCTTTTATCTGGTAACCGGCAAACGCCTGCCCCGGCGCTTCACCCAGATCGCCGTGACCTTCAGCTGCCCGCCCGTGTGGGTCTTCGAGCCCCACTACGCCGGGACCTGCAGCCCCAACGTCCTGGTGTTTACGGTGCAGCCCGATGAAGGCTTCGACCTCCTATTCGAAGTAAAAGCCCCGGGGGAGCCCCTGCAACTCAAGACCAAGCGCCTCCGGTATCGCTACTCCGAAGAGGCGGTCCCCCTGCCCGAGGCCTACGAGACTCTCCTCCTGGATATCATGGCCGGCGACCAGACCCTGTTTGTCCGGGCCGACGAAGTGGAGTGGGCCTGGCGCATCTACGCCCCGGCCTTGGACCCGCCGCCGGGGAGCGTGCAGTTCTACCCCGCCGGCGCCTGGGGTCCCCCGGGCACGGACCTCCTGTTGGAATGGCCGGACCCGACTTTGCTTTATCGCTAGACTGTGGTAGATATTCTTAAAAGCGCGCGGGCTCGCGGGCGTCCGCCCTTCACCTCTAAGTTCCAGCCTATTGCCTGAGAGAAGTCCATCATGTGGGTCGCGGCAATACAACTCAACTCTACCCCGAACCAGGTAGCCAACCTGGCCCGAGCCCAGACGCTGGTGGAGGAGGCCGCCTCCCGGGGTGCTCAACTGGTGGCCCTTCCTGAACATTTTGCCTGCCTGGGAAGCGATGCCGACACCGCAGCCGCAGCCCAGCCCCTGGACGGCCCCTTGGTGACCAGTTTTCGGGAGTTGGCCGCCAAGCTGCGCATTTTTCTGCTCTTGGGCTCCTTTCCCGAGCGCAGCCCTGGAAAAGCGCGCCCGTACAACACCAGCCTCCTTTTGGCTCCCCAAGGCAAGATCATCGCCCATTATCGCAAGCTGCACCTGTTCGACGTGGACTTGCCCGGCCCCCCGCCCCTCCGGGAGTCGGAGCACACCCAACCAGGGGAAGCAGTGGTGACCGTGGCGCTGCCGGGGACATCTTTCACCGCGGGACTTGCTATCTGCTATGATTTGCGCTTTCCCGAACTCTTTCGAACCCAGGTCAGCCAGGGAGCCAATCTCATCCTCATGCCCGCGGCGTTTACGGCCACCACCGGCCGGGATCATTGGGAAGTGCTGCTCCGGGCCCGGGCCATCGAAAATTTAGCGTATGTGGTGGCCCCGGCCCAGTTTGGGCAGCACGTGCCCGGCCGCCGGAGTTACGGGCGCTCCCTTATTGTCGACCCCTGGGGGACGCTTCTGGCCCAGGCCCCTGACGGCGAAGGGGTGATCCTGGCCGAGCTTGACTATGAGCGGTTGCAGCGCCTGCGCCGGGAGTTACCGGCCCTGCGTCACCGCCGCCTGCACTGAAAAACGTAGGGGCGGATTTCAAACCCGCCCTGCCTCGGAAGGAAAAATGCCTGAAAGTTGGATTAAACCCGGTGCCCGAAAACTCTTCCGCTGGTACCTCAGCAAATTTCCCCTGCGGGACGGCAAAGCTTTTTTGTACGCACGCCTCCATGCCGGGCTGGCCCCGACCAACCGTTTTGCTGTGGTTCGCCTAGACAAGGGTTTTATGATGAACCTTGACCTGCACGACCCGGAGCAGCTCAAAGTCTATTTTTACGGCCACTATCACGAGCGCTACGAAGCCGATCTGGTGGCGAGTCTTTTGGAAAACGACGACGTCTTCTGGGATATCGGCGCCAATGTCGGCTATTTTACCCTGGTGGCGGCCACGGCTTTGGCGAACCGCGGCCAGATCGTCGCGTTTGAGCCGGGCAAAAATGCCTACGCCCGGCTCACGGAAAATATCTCGTTGAATCCTTATGGGAATATCCAGACTTACCCCGTGGCCGTCAGCGACCGTGAGGGCGAGGCGGTGCTCCACGTTTCCGGCGACATTGCCGACTCTAGCGCCAGCCTCTTTCTATCCGGCGGCGGCCAGGCCGGGCGCGAGGTCTGCCGCACGGTGGCCCTGGATCAATTCTTGACCACAGAGAATTTGCGCCCGCCCACCCTGATCAAACTGGACGCCGAAGGTGCGGAGTTGGCCGTGCTCCAAGGGGCTAAGCGCCTCATCTCCCAATCTCCCCCCATGTTCCTGATGGAAATGGAAGAAAAGAACCTGAAAGCCGCGGGAGCCAGCAAAGCGGCTATCCGGCAATTTCTGGAAGCCTTCGGCTACCGGGCCGCGCATCTGCGCAAAGGCCGCTGGTACGCCACCACTGACCTTGACGCGGTCAAAGGCCGGAATATCTTCTGGTTCAACCCTGAGGTCGAGACCCACCGCCGCAAAGCCGCGCTGCTGCCGGTCACCTGCTCTTATATCTCTATGCCCCCGCCTTGCTGCCGAGCCACGATAAATCCATAATAAATATTAGTCAGGGCGGGAAAGAAATGCCTTTCTTTCTTCCCTCCCCCTTGATGGGGGAGGGTCAGGGTGGGGGTGGTATATGGACAAATGCACCGCCTTATTCCCCTTCCCCTGATCCCCTCCGTCCCTTGCTAAGTCGGTAGACTATCACCCCCACCAACAGTATCGCCCCCAGGAACAGCAGACCCACGGGCTTTTTGGCCAGGGCGTATGACGTGGAGCTGAACAACATGAAAATGCAGCACGCGGCAAAGACCAGGGGAACCAGGGGATAAGCCGTGACCTTATAAGGGCGCGGTATGTGCGGCTCTTTGCGCCGGAGCACGAAAACCGAGAGCCCCGTGGCAAGAAAGAACAGCCACACCACCGGGGCGGTATACAGGATAGTATCGACAAAAGAACCGGCCGTTAAGACGATGACCAGGCTTAAGGACCCCTGAGCGACCAGGGCCCATACCGGGGTGCCGAAGCGTCCGCTCCACCTGCCCAAAGGCCGGAAGGATTTATGATCGGCCCCCAGGGCATAGGAAATCCGCGCCCCGGTAAAGATCAGACCATTGACCGCCCCCAGGGCCGAGATGCAAATAAGGATTGCGATAACCCGCCCGGCCGCCTGAGGAAATACCTTGCTCATCATCTCCACGGCCACCGCCTGGGAGTTGGACAGGCCCATCAGCCCCAAGGCGGAGAGGAAAGCGCTATTGATTAAGAGATAGAGAGCGGTGACCGCGACGGTCCCGATCACCAGGCCGCGCACGATATTCTGCTGCGGCCGCTTGATCTCCGCGGCGACGTAGGCCATTTCGTTCCAGCCGCCGAACGTGAACAACACCAGGATAAAGGCCAGTTGCAGCCCTTCCCCTGAGAAAGTCCCAGAAGCACCAGGCGGAGGTGTCTGGGGCGGAGCCATCAGCCCGACTACACTGATAGCCACCAGTCCCACGATCTTAATTACGGTGAGCAGGTTTTGCGTAAACTTCCCCGCTTTGACGCCGCAGATGTTGATGACGGTCAGCACCATGATGGCGGCCGCGGCATAGAACAGCCCGCGGTCTCCAAAAGGAGCATACAGCGTCTGGGCGTAACGGGCAAAGATAAAGGCCATGAGGGCAATATCGCCGGGCCTGACAATCGCCAATTGGGACCAGCCGAACATATAGCCCGACCCGCGGCCATAGGCCCGGGTCAAGTAAATGTAGTCCCCTCCTTCCCGAGGATAGGTGGTGGCCAGTTCCGCATAACAGAGGGCGCCCGTCAGCGCCAGCAACCCTCCCGCCAGCCAGGCAAGCATGACTCCCGGCCCGCTGCCCAGGCATTTCGCCACGGTCGGCGCGGTTTCATAGATGCCGGCCCCGATGATGATCCCCACAATGATGCAGGTTGAATCAAACAGCGAAAGTTCTTGCTTCGGAACTCCCTCCACCCCAGTCTCCTTCCGGTAGCACAGGCTTTCTAGCCTGTGCTCATGTAGGCTAACGTCTACGACTACATAATGTCCGGCGTTTTGCAAGAAGCTCTTTTGGCAATGAGGATTAAGTATGCCATAAACCAGCCAGGAAGGCGACGATGCCAGGGTTCTTGCCCGGACGGCAATTTTTCATGTTCACCAATGTATATTGGTTTATACTGGCAATCGGGCTCCCGGTGAAAATAGCCGCGGCCAGTCTCCTCATATCCCATAACCAAGGTTTTTAAATCCATCCGGTCAGGAACAATAAATGGTCGCGGTTATCAGAAAATTAACCTTATATCGCTCTGTTACGCTAGTCCTGCTCTTCGCTCTCGTTTCGGTTCCTGCTCTCGGGGGGGATTCTGATTCTGACTCCCGGAGGGACGCCCAGACCGGCCTGCAAACCGCACCGATTGCGGCCCGAAACCCCGCCTATAATGATGGCGCCCGCTTTATCGCCGGTCTCACGAACCCTGGGGGCGCTCTGGCCGCCTCTGAAAATAAACCGGCCTGGATCAAATATGCCAAATTTATCAACCAGAGCTGGGAGCGGTTCGACGCCAGGCATCTGGCGCCCATGCGGGAGTGGGCCGCCAAGGAGCTCGGCACTGCCGGCGCCGCCACCGTTTTTTATCCCTTCAGCGGCCCGGATTTCGTCAATATGTATGCCCTTTTCCCCCACGCCAAAACCTACCTGATGATCGCCTTGGAACCTGTCGGCGAGATTCCGGATTTTTCCGCCGCGGCTGCAAACCATTTCTTTGCCCATTTGGAACGCTCCCTTTACGATCTTCTCCAACTGAACTTTTTTATAACGGAAAAATTGAAAAATTCCCTGGGAGAGCCGGAGCTGAAGGGGATTCTCCCGGTCTTATTGTTCTTTCTGGCCAGGGAAAAGACCCAGGTTACAGACGTTCGGTATTGGGTCATGAAACCGGATGGCACGATCGAGGAATCGCCTGCTGTAGGCCCGAGGCTGGTCAGCCGGGACGACGTTGCCGGGGTGCGTATCAATTTTGCCCGGCCCGGTTCCGAGGACACGCAAACCCTCTACTACTTCCGGTTTAATCTGCGTGATGATTCCCTCAAGCGTCACGAGAAGTTTGTCTCGTTCCTGAAAGGTTTCGGTCCCCTCACCACCTTTGCCAAAGCGGCCTCCTATCTGATGCACAAGCCGAGATATGCTGGCATCAGGCAGTTTATCCTGGATCAGAGTCATTATGTGCTGGAAGGCGATTCGGCCATTCCCGTGAAGTACTTCGACCAGACCGCCTGGAATTTGAAGTTTTTCGGAACCTACACCAGTCCCATCCAGTACTTCAAAAATTTCCAGCAAAAGGATTTGGCGGAAATTTATAAAGGAAGCGCGAACGTTTTTCCCCTCCCCTTCGGGATCGACTATTGTCACCGGTTAAACACCTCCAACCTCATGCTCGCGTCCAAGAAGGTGGAATTGGCTTCCGGCGATTTAAAATGATTTTAAAGCGTTACCCAAACCTCGCTACCGCCCTCCTGCTCGGCCTGCTTGCGGTGATCCCGGTGAGCCTGAAAAGTGAGGGGGCAACCTCTCCGCCCCTGCCGCTCAGGGTGCCGAACGCAGAGTGGCGTCGTTTAGACCAACGGCAGGACCAGGGACTCCAGGCCAAGCTGAACCAGGCCTTGCAAAGGGAAAAACTCTGGCAGGCCCTGATCAGCACCGGGAAAATGGCCGTGGGTCTGGTGGACCTCTCTGACCCGGCCAGGCCCCGGTTTGCCCAGGTTAACGGCAATACCATGATGTACGCCGCCAGTCTCCCCAAGCTCGCCATCTTGTTGGCGGCCTTCCAGGGTTTCCAAGACGGCAGCCTCAAAGAAACCTCGCAGATTCGAGCCGATCTCATCGAGATGATCCGCCGGTCGGATAATTTCGCTGCGAGCCAAATGGTTGCCCGGATCGGGTTAAAGAAAATTGAACGGGTCATCCTGGACCCGCGCTATCAATTTTACGATGCCAAAAAAGGTGGGGGAATCTGGGTGGGAGGCTCTTTTGCGCGAGATGGCGAACAGAATCCCGAACCCCTGAAAAACCTGATTCAAGCCGCGACGGTCAACCAGGTTTGCCGTTTCTATTACTTACTGGCTTATGGCAGGCTCATCAACCCGGAGAGTTCCCGGCAAATGCTCAAGATCCTGGCTTTTCCGGACCTGCACGATAAGTTTGTCAGCGTCCTGGAGAAAGAGGTGCCGCCCAATCGCATGTACCGGAAATCCGGGGAGTTTAGGATATGGTATTCAGATTCAATCTTGGTGTGGGGTCAACCCTTAAAGCGGTATATCCTGGTGGCCCTGGTTGAGCACCAGCAAGGTGAGCAAATCCTGAGAAAGTTGGCGCGCCTGGCGGAACAAATCTTAAGGCCCCGCCGGTAGGGCGAAAAAAAAACGGGGGATCAAATCCCCCGTTTCAGGATATGCCAATAGGGTTAAAGGATCAGCGGGACGTGGCCTTGGCCAGCTTTTCCCGATGGGACATGCAGTTGCGGCAGAGAAGCGCCTCGGGCATGATCTCCAGCCGCCTGGGCTCGATGGGCTGGCCGCAGACCTCGCAGTACCCGTAACTGCCGTTCTCCAAGCGGTTCAGGGCCTCTTCGATGGCCTCCAACTCCTGCCGTTTCGGTCCCAAGAGGGTGAGATTGGTTTCGGCCATCAAACTGACGGTGGCTTGGTCCTCTTCGTCCCGGGCCGCGGCCAGCATCTCCTGATAACCGTCGCCGATATTGCTCTTGAGCTGTTGCTTAACTTCCTGCCAGAGGCGCCGCTTCCGATCCAGCAAGCGCTCTTTTACCTCGTCTAATTTCTCAGAGCTCGGTCCTGCCATCTTACACTACCTCCAGGATCGATGCCGGGGCCACATCAGAACCCCGACCTTATTCCAGAAAATCTTCCAGGGCCGCTTTGCGGGTGGGATGCTTCAGCCGCTTTAGGGCCTTTTTTTCAATCTGCCGGATACGCTCCCGGGAGACCTTGAAGGCCCGGCCGATTTCTTCCAGGGTATGCTCCACTTCCTCGCCGATCCCAAACCGCATCTTCATGATCTTTTCTTCCCGGGCGGTGAGGGTGGTCAAAATGGAGTCGGTCTTCTCGCCCAGTTGGGATTCGAGAATGGCTTCGTAAGGCGATACCGCCTTGTCATTGCGAATGAAATCGCCCAGGCGATCGCCTTCATCGCCCACCGGTGTCTCGAGCGAAATGAGTTCATCCGCCAGGTTGGTCACCAGGAGGATTTTTTCCTCCTGGACCCCGGAGCGTTCGGCAATCTCTTTTAAGCTCGGGTCCCGGCCCAGTTCCTTGAGCAGGTCATAGAAGGCCCGATAGCACCGGTTCCGGATCTCCTGCAGATGCACCGGAATCCGAATGGTCCGGGTCTTGTCATAAATAGCCCGGGTAATGGTCTGCCGAATCCACCAGGATGCAAAGGTGCTCAGGCGGTAGCCGGTGGTGTAGTCATACCGGGTCACGGCCTTCATCAAGCCCAGGTTGCCCTCCTGGATCAGATCCGAGAAGGTTAATCCCCGATGCAGATATTTCTTGGCGATACTCACCACCAGGCGCAGATTGGCCTTGATCATCTGGTCCCGGGCCTGATTGACTTCATCCTCCGTCGCTTTGATCTGGTCGGCCAGGTCTTTGACTTCGGTGGCTTCCGGATGGTGCTTCAACACCATGAGAAGTTTTTGGTGAATCACCTTGAAAAGCTTTTCCTTGCCCTGGGCGCTTTTGTCCGGGGTCTCATCCCAATGCTGAACCTTCTTTTGCAGGTAGCGGACTTCCTCCAGTTCGGAGTGGGCAAGGGACACCAATTGCAGGATGTTATCCTGACCCTCTTTGATTATGCGCCCCAAAGTCCGCTCTTCTTCCGGCGACAAAATCGAATACCGCAGCATCTCCCGGAAATAGGCGGCTACCAAGCCTTCGTGTTCGGGAATGTCATCGGCTTCGATGACATCATCTATTTCCTCATCGCCCCCCTCTGCCGCTACGGGGCCGTAGCCGGAGGCGTCCAGGTGCTCGGTAACGTCCAATTCTTCGTCAGCTGCGCCCTCAAAGGGCGCGCGGAAGTCTAGAGCTTCCCCTTCCTGTTCTTCAGGGAGATGAAACTGGTCGTAGGCCAGAAATTCATTCCCGCCAATGTCGATAAATTTCTTAAGGTAATCCTTTTCCATGGATTTCATCCTGTTTTGGTGCGCAAGGTCGTAAAAGGTTAAAGTGGTTATTCTAACTTATAATAGACTCGTGTCAAGATAAAATGTTAACCACCTTCGCCCACCTTTTCTCTTTATCGGCATTTTTCCGGAATTTATCCAGTTGTTTTAAAATAATAATCTTTGCGCCAAAGTCAATCGCCATTATAGACGAAATCTCTTCCATATCCCAAAAATTGTCCGAGCCCCTCCTTGACCCCCGCATGGGCTTCAGAGCATCGCTCCTCCTTCCTCCACATAAAAACGGCCACCCCGCCGGAGCAGGTGGCCGCTTCTGTAACCAGGGTGATTCAAGCTGTGCGGTTAGGCCTTACGCCGCCGCCACCAGCCTGCCCCCAGTAGGCTCAAGAGGCCTGTGCCCAAAAGGCCTACGCTCCCGGGTATGGGAATCACCGGAGGGGGCACTGCGGTGGCGTTCAGGATATTGATATCCCAGGCGGTCGCCAAAGGACCGGTCCAATACGAATACCCACTCCAGGAACCATCCGCATTCTGTGAATCAACTAAAGAATTACAGTAATCCTCCCACCAGTTCCAACCGTGATTGGGGTTGTCAATATCGCCCGGGTCGGCGTGCAGGTTTGTAATCGTAGTCTCGTCGTCCAACCCGATGGTCGATTCTAGCCCCTTGTAGATGGACCACATGGCGTAAGGATGCCCGAAGTTGCCGTCCCAGGTGCTGTTCGCGGTATTCAGCCAGTTATTATTCAGATAATTGAGGGCGGCAGCCATATCACCGCCTCCGCCGGCAAAGACCATCTCAATGAGTAACCCGCCAGTTTTGGCTTCGTTGACGATGTTATTGGGGTTATCATACCCGGACCCGCCGCTGACGTCGTTTTGAATGTAGTTAATCCAAATTTGCAAAGCGCTCGGTGTTTGAGCCGGAACTGAGGCTCCGGCCAAGGCCTTGGCATACAGCATGGCTACGGGAGGCCACTGAGCTGTGGAATTATCGGCATCCGTCCATTCGGGATGATATCTCCAGCCGCCATAAAAGTTGCCATTTGCAGGACCTCTTTGGCCCCAGATAAAGGAATCCACGCCGCGTTGGATGACCTCGGCATAAGTTTTGCCATCCACATTGGCGTTGCCGGTGCCTGCGATGACTGTATTCACGCCTAAGCCGGGTAAGCTTGCGGCATATCGGCTGAGAGCCGGAATGGTGAGGCCGGATTCGTAAGTTGAGCGATTGCGATCACCGCCATACCATTCGAAACCATAGCCGACACCACTGAACCCCGACCAGTTAGCCGACGGATAGGTGAACAGCTTGGTCTGCTGTAACAGGAAATTTGCTGCGTTATTGACCACGGCGGTGTAATCTGCGCCAAACCAGCCGCCCGGCTTAAGCTTCTGTTCAGAGAACGCCAGTAGGGCGGCGGCGGTGGAAGCTCTTTCATTCCCGCCGTAAGCCCAATAGCCTCCGGCTTGTTGCTGGGACGCCAGCCACGATAATCCGGATTGAATTGCCGCCTGTTTTTCCGCTTCCGAGGCCGCATTGGCTATTCCCACTGCCGCCAGGGCCAGAGCCAGCACCATAATTAACACACACGTTTTCCGCATGGGGTCATCCCTCCACACATAGGGGAGCATCCAAGGCTTCCGAGGACATTCCCTGTTCCCTTGGATAGAAATTTGGGACACATCCATTTACCCCTGCCCACCTTACACCTTGCCCGTAATTTTCCCCGATCCACCTCCTCTAAGCAAAAAGCCTGACAACTCTTCCCCGGCCACCCGAATATTTCGTTTAACCCAGCAGGACTTTCAGGCTTTCCGCCCGTGTCTCAGGAGAAGTTTGTCCTTATTTTGCTTAAAGTGTACTGTATATTATTTTGTAATTATGCGCTATCAATTTTCAACAACTTTGTATCACTTTTCTTAATTACATTTTCTTTGTGAACCCAAACCAGGATTAATTATTATTTTTAATAATAATGTTAAGATTTATTTGTTTATAGCACCCGCGCACCACCATCCATTCCTTGCGCGCAGCGCCTGATATAATAATCGATACCATTTTTGGGGGTCTCAATCTTCAAAGTAGGGTCTTTCACTTCAAACCAAATGCACCAGGATATCTCCTTGACCCCCTCCACACTCCCGGAGTATCATGCCCCCATCTTACCGGGAGGCCCGGATCATGCCCCATCAACCTATTGCCCGCCTGCAGGACGGCGCCGTGGTGCAGCAATATTTCCTGGTGCGCCAGGCCGAAAGCCGCACCGATAAATCCGGCAACCCTTATTTTTCCCTGGTCCTGGGTGATAAGACCGGCACTATGGTGGCTAAGGTCTGGAGCAAGGTAGTGGCCAAATGCCCCGGCCCCTTTACCCCGGGAGATCATGTGGGAGTTCAGGCGCAAGTCGAGTCCTACAAAGGCGAATTCCAGCTCAATGTCCAGTATATCAACACCGTCGAGGCCCTCCGGGCCATGGGCCGGGACCTCCGGGAGTATGACCCGGACCTGCTCGTCCAGGCCACCCCGTACGACCGCCAGGAATTATGGCAGGAACTCTGCCAGTTGGCTGAAACCCAGATCGGTCCGCCCCTTGCGCAACTGGTCCTCAATCTCCTTAACCGCCACCGGGAGGAATTCCTGGTCTGTCCCGCAGCCCGCCTCTATCACCACCCTTACCTCGGCGGCCTCTTGGAACATACCTGGTTCGTCGCCCGCCACACCCTGGCCTCCCTCAACATCTATCCCGACCTGAACCGGGACCTGGCCCTGTCCGGGGCTATCCTCCACGACCTGGGTAAGATCATCGAGATCGCCAACCCCCCCGCGCCTGAGCTCACCGTGAGCGGCCAACTCCTGGGCCACATCGTCCTGGGCTGGGATCTGGTGCGCAGAGAAGCCCAGACCCTGGAGTTCCCCGACCCCACCCTCCTGCTGCAACTGGAACACATCATTTTATCCCACCACGGCTCCCTGGAGTTCGGCTCCCCCATCCCCCCCAAAACCCGGGAAGCCCTGCTGGTCAATTTCCTGGACGACCTGGACGCCAAGCTGAAAATGATGAGCCAACACTTGGAGAGCGACACCGGCGCAGGTGATTTCACCAGCTATCATCGGGTCTTGCAGCGGGGACTCTACAAGGGTGGCTCCTCTGCCGGCCAAAACGGGGAGCCGGACGAGGCAGCCGAAAAATAATTAAAGATTTCCATGAGCTGAGTTGACATTCTACAAAACTGTCTTATTTTTAATATAAGTAGGATTGGGCTGCCAGGCTCTTAGCCCGCGGACCCAGCGAATGTTTAACCAGGAGGGCGACAATGTTTACGAAGATTTTGGTTCCTCTGGATGGCTCGGAAATTGCGGCGAAAGTTCTCCCCAAGGTAATTGAACTGGCCAAGACCTTCAACGCCAAGGTGACCCTCTTCCATGCCTGCTATAGCGGCGTTGGCGCTTTCGCCGGGGAGGGCACTCCGGCAACGATCAAAGCCGCAGAAGCCCACGAAGATAAATTCTGCATGACCTTCCTGGCTCAGGCGGGTCAGGACCTCAAGGCCCAGGGAGTGGATGCCGACTGGTTCTGCGAAGACGGGGTGCCGGCTCTGGCGATCATCGCTTTTGCCCAGGACAAAGGCTACGACCTCATCGTCATGGGAACCCACGGCGCTGGTGAAGTGGCCTGGTACATGGGCGGCGTGGCCGACAAAGTCGCCTCCCACGCCACCGTCCCGGTGCTGTTGCTGCGGACCATGGCATTCAAGGCGCCTTTGCTGAAAGAGGTGTATTCCCAGGTACCGGGAGAAAATTTCCCTTAAGTAAAGAGTTTGATTTTATTCCTTAATCGTGCCCGCCAGGGGAGCAGAGGGGTTTGCCCAGGTGCTCCCCTTATAGCATTTCAAAAAAGCCTCTTTGCGCCCTCGTTCCCAAGCGAAAGCCCGGGAACGCCACTTCTGGTCCAAGCTCTGCTTGGGCACCGCCACTTCCCTCCCTCTTAGAAGGACTTTCAGATAGTTATAAAGTCAGGTCGAAACCTTATATGAGTATTTATAAATTCGCCGGTAGCACAGGCTTTCTAGCCTGTGCTCATGTAAGCTGAAGCCTGCGACTACAATGTCCGGCAATTTTCCAAGAAGCCCAAAAGTCTTTCCTATTATCCCCTCTCCCCCAATGGGGGAGAGGGATAGGGTGAGGGGGAAGTAATCTCCTTTTGGCTCCCATTAATATGCCCCCCTAAACCTTCAACGCCAGAAGCCGCAGTTCTGTAAGCTCCTCCATGGCATAGCGCACGCCTTCCCGCCCCATACCCGATGCCTTGGCCCCGCCATAGGGCATATTGTCCACCCGAAAGACCGGGGCATCATTGATAATCACGCCCCCCACCTGCAGGGTTTCAAAAGCCTGCCAGGCGTTAGCCAGATTGTCAGTGAAAACCCCGGCCTGGAGGCCATAGTCCGAATCGTTGGCCATCGTAAGTGCCTGGGAGAAATCCTCAAAGGGCGCCAGCACCGCCACCGGCCCGAAGACTTCCTGGCTCCAAACCTTCATTTCCCGGCTCACCGCCTCCAGCACCATGGCAGGGATGAGATTGCGCGCCCCGGGGTTCCCTGCCACTAAACGGGCCCCGCCGTCCCTGGCCTCCTGGACCCACTCCCTTACCTTCGCCGCGGCTTTAGCATCGATCATGGGGCCGATGACCGTCGCCTCGACAGCCGGGTCGCCGGCCAGGATTTCCTGCTCGATAACCTTGAGAAAAATCTCCTTGAAGGGCTCATAGACCTCCCGGTGCACGAGGAGCCGCTGCACCGCGATGCAGACCTGGCCGGCGTGGGCAAAGGAGCCGATAGCGGCCCGCTTGGCCGCCCAGGTAAGGTCCGCGCCCTTATCCACGATGCAGGCAGCGTTGCCCCCCAACTCCAGGATGACCCGTTTTTTCCCGGCCTTGCCCTTTAAGGCCCACCCCACCGCGGCGCTGCCGGTGAACGACAAAGCTTTCAGACGGTCGTCGGCTACCGCGGTTTCTGCCAGAGCGCTTGAACTGGCCATAACCTGGAGTCCACCCGCGGGCAATCCGGCCTGATCGTAAATCTCCGCCAGTTTCAGAGACGTTAAGGGACAGGCTGACGGCGGCTTGATGATGATGGGGTTGCCCGCGGCCAGGGCCGGGGCCACCTTGTGCAACACCAGGTTAAGCGGGAAATTAAACGGCGTGATCCCCAGCACCGGCCCGATGGGAAAGCGCCGGGTGATGCCCCAGCGTCCGGCGCTGGCCCGGGTCAAGTCCAGCGGCAGCACCTCACCCCCCAGGCGCTCGGCTTCCTCGGCCGCGATCGACAGCGTCATCAGCCCCCGGCTCACCTCGCCCCGGGCAAAGGTGATGGGCTTGCCGCCTTCGGCCACGATGGTGGCGGCCAATTCCCCCTGGCGCTCCCTGACCCCCGCCACCAAAGCCTCCAACATCTGCCGGCGCTCCAGGCTGGACATCTTCCGCAAGGCCACCGCGGCCAACTCCGCCGCCACGATGGCCGACTCCCATTCCCCCGGCCCGGCCAGGGAAACCTCGCCCACCACTTCCCCGGACCAGGGAGAGGTCACCTTTAATCTCTGGGAAGTATCCACCCATTTGCCGTTGATAAAACACCCTTTAGTTTCCATGGTTGAATCCCCTTAATGCCTGGCCTAAAAGGTTCCTAAGAATCGGTGGCGCAGGCGTCTCGCCTGTGCTTGGCGTAGGGTGCGCACCGCGCACCATTTTTGGCGGGCAGTGCCCGCCACATTACTACATTACTACTTCCCTTCCCTCGCCAGGTTCAGGGCCCCACCTACCGCCAGGAGGCGGCGCTGGCGTTCGGACAGGTCCACCCGGACCCAGATTTCTTTATCCCCGACCTTCAGGGGCAGGCGTTCCGCACCGTCCAGGATCAGCCGCTTAACCCCGGGCAATTCCAGGGTTTGGCCCTGGGACAGCAGGTCATAATCCCCGGGGTTCTCAAAAGTCAGGGGCAGGATGCCGAAGTTGATCAGGTTGGCCAAATGAATTCGGGCAAAGCTCTTCACCAACTTGACCCGCACCCCCAGGTACCGGGGCGCCAGCGCCGCGTGCTCCCGGGAAGAGCCCTGGCCGTAATTTTCGCCGCCGACGACCGCGCCTTCGCCTTTACCCTGCACACGCTCGGGGAACTCCGGGTCCAGTCGGGAAAAGGCAAACTGGCTGATGGCCGGCAGGTTGCTCCTGAGCGGCAGAACCTGGCTGCCCGCGGGCATAATATCGTCAGTGGTGACATTATCCCCTACTTTGAGCCACACCTCTCCTCGCCAGGTTTCAGGCAGCGGCGTAAGCTGCGGAAAAGGCACGATGTTGGGACCCCGGACCACCTCGAAGGCCTCGCCCGGTGGCGGCGGCGGGATGATATTGCCTCCGGCCACCACGAAGTGACGGGGCGCGGCCACCCGGGGATAATCCCCCAGTTCCCGGGGGTCTCGGAGTGCCCCGAAAACGGCTGCGGCCACCGCGGTTTCGGGGCTGGCCAGGTAGACCTTATCGTCCTTAGTGCCGCTCCTGCCCGGGAAATTCCGGGGAAAGGTGCGGACACTTACCGCGTTGGTGGGTGGAGCCTGGCCCATGCCGATGCAGCCCCAGCAGCCCGGCGGCATCACCCGGGCGCCGGCCTCGATCAGTGGCAACAAGCCCCCGGCCAGAATGAGGTTTTCCAGGACCTGGCGGGACCCCGGGTTGATCTCCAGGCTGACCCGGGGATGCACCCGCCGCCCTTTCAAGGCCTGAGCCGCGATGAGCAAATCCCGCAACGACGAATTGGCACAGGACCCGATGAGCACCTGTTCCACCGGCAGGCCCGCCAGATCCTGTACTTTTGCCACCTTATCCGGCGAACTGGGCTGGGCGACGAGGGAGGCTAGCTGATCCAGGTTCACCTCCTGCACGTTTGCGTACTGCGGACGCCCCAGGGCCTTAAGGGGACGAAAATCCGCCTCGCGCCCCTGCATTTTCAGAAACTTGCGGGTCTGGGCATCCGCCGGGAAGATGGAGGTGGTGGCCCCCAGTTCGGCCCCCATGTTGGTGATCGCGGCCCGTTCCGGCACGCTGAGATAACGCAAGGCCGGCCCGAAGAATTCCAGGATTTTGCCCCGGCCGCCCTTAACGCTTAGCCGGCGCAACAACTCCAGGATAACGTCCTTGGCCGACACCCAGGGCTGGAACCGTCCCGTCAGCTTAACCCCCAGGATTTCGGGCATCGGCAGATAAAAAGGCTGTCCGGCCAGGGCCAGGGCCACGTCCAGCCCGCCGGCGCCGATGGCCAGCATTCCGGCCCCTCCGGCCGTAGGCGTGTGGCTGTCGGACCCCAACAAGGTCTTGCCCGGGGCGCTGAACCGCTCCAGGTGCACCTGGTGGCAGATGCCGTTGCCTGGCGGCGAAAAATAGAGGCCGTATTTGGCCGCCACGGTCCGCAAGAACCGATGGTCGTCGGCATTGCGAAAATCCGTTTGGGGGAGATTGTGGTCCACATAGCTCACCGCTACTTCAGGTTTGGCCCGATCCACCCCCATGGCCTCAAACTCCAAATAGGCCAAGGTGCCGGTGGCATCCTGGGTCAAAGTATGATCAATCTTCAGCGCCACCTCATTGCCCGGCGTCAACTCCCCGGACACCAGATGCGCGGCCATAACCTGTTCAACAATGGTTTTTCCCATGTTAATCCTTTCGGGAAGGGGCTTACAAGACCCCTCAGCTCTCGATCATTCTTAGATATTCTATCAAAACATCCGGGCGGTTGCTGCCGATGCCGTCCAGGTTCATGATCAGATAGGGTTGCAGCGTGTTGATATCGTCGATGTTCCAGACGTAGACCAGGAGGCCATGGTTGTGGGCCGCGGCCACCAGTTTCGGAGTGACGTAGGCGTACTGGAGGATCAGGGCGTCGGCTTTGGCCGCCTGCGCCAGGCCCACGGGGTCCGCAGGGCAGCCCACCAGGAGGACACCGGTCTTCAGGCGTGTTTCCTGCTCTTTGAGGGCCTTGAGGGCCGGATGCCAGAAGGAGATGACGGTGGCGAACTCAAAGGCTTGATGCTCCTGAAAAAAGACTAACAGTGCCGGCGCGGCCTCCGGTTGTTTCAATTCCACCACCAGGTGCGCCTTGCCCTTAACCAGGCCAAAGACCTCTTCCAGAGAGGGCACCGGCTCCCCCTGGCCGGCGTCCAGGCGCTGAAGTTCCGCCAGGGAAAAATTCTTCACCGGACCCCGGCCATTGGTAGTCCGGTCCAGGGTTTCGTCGTGAATTACGGCCAGGCGGCCGTCTTTGGTGAGCTGAACGTCCAGTTCCACCGCGGCCACCCCCATAGCCAGCGCCCGCCGAAACGAGCGCAGCGTGTTCTCGGGCTCCGCGTATGGGGCTCCCCGGTGTCCCATAATATTTGGCATAACTATCCCTTCTTCAGGCGATGGGTCGGTTTCTTGCAGATTTTATCAGGAGTTTACGGCAGAATATATCCGGCCGAAAGCGTTTTTTGATCTCCAAAAATGACCGGTCCCCCCGCATGATGCGGCAAAAAACCTCCCAGGGGTAATCATAATGCCGCAAGAACCTGAAAGCCAGAGGACCGAGGTAATTGAATAGTTTGGAAAACTGGAAGGAGGCCGCCAACTCCGGGGTGATCTTCCGGTCAACCTGGACCTGGTAGTCGTTGAGGGCTCTAGCATCCCCCCGGAAAAATTTGAGGATCTGGCGGGCCGCCAGGTGAGCACTTTCTAAGGCGAAACAAATACCTTCCCCGGTCCAGAAATCCGTCAAACCCGCGGCATCGCCCACCAGCAGGACCCGGTCCCGCACGATGGGCTTGGGCGTAATCCGGTGGGGAACAAGATGGGCCGATAAAGACAAGGCGTGCGGCTCCACTCCAAAGTGAGCCAGCAGGCGGGCCAGGTACGCCTTGAGCGGCGCACCCTGGTGCAGCAGACCTCCAACCCCGATGACCCGGAGATCGCCCCGGGGGAAACCCCAGGCATAACCGTTGGGAATGCTCCCCATATCCAGAAAAATTGTTTCGGTGAAATCAATGGCGTTTTTGCCTATCAGACTTTGGGGAACCTCCACCTGGACCCCTAAGTGGAAAAAATCTACCGGCTGCAGCCCGACGCTGCTGGCTACCCGGCTCCGGGCGCCGTCGGCTCCCACCACGACCCGGGCCTTGAGGCTCCCTTTGGAGGTGGTAATGGTTACGGCGTCCCCCGGACCGGCAGCTAACTGCTGCAGCCGTTCTCCATCCCTGAAACCGCCCCCGGCGCGCCGCACCCGGTCCACCAGGGCAGCGTCGAAGCGTTTCCGTTCCACCGTATACATGAGGGACTGAGAGGAGGTTTTGGCAAAAGACTGGCGAAGGCCGAAGCTTAACTTTACCCGGCGAATCTCATTTTCCAGGACTTCGCCCATATCCGGCGGGAGAAACTTCAAGGCTTTGATCGTCAGGCCACCGCCGCAGACTTTGACCCTGGGAAAGACTGCCTTATCGATGAGGACAGGCTTAAGCCCGCCTTGCGCCAGCTCAAGGGCCAGGGTTGCTCCGGCGGGGCCGGCGCCGATGATGGCGACCTCATGCGTCACCTCCGGGAGAGTCATGGTTCACCAGTGCTAGGCTGCATGTCGACGTCGGGGTTGAGGGAAAAAGTAGTTGGCCCTTGTGCCTGGGCATACTTTCGTATAATAGATGAAAGACGGATGGCTGGCAAGATTGGTGGACAACGATGAATTGGCTGGGGTTTTCCCTCCTGGCGGTGGGCTTGTGGGGCGTGTGGGGCTTTTTGGGCAAGGTTGCCTCCCAACATTTGCCCTCCCCCATGATCTATCTTCTGACCATTTCCGGACACCTGGTCGTGGTCGCCTACCTTTTGATGGAGGGGCTAGGCCCGGTCTCCTGGCAGCCTTGGGGAGTTGGCGCCGCCGTGGGTTCCGGAATTGCCATGGCCGTGGCGCTCCTCTTTTTCCTGGAGGCCCTGGCCCGGGGTCCGGCCCTGGTGGTGGTGCCCCTCACCGCGCTTTATCCCGCGGTCACTGTGGCTCTGAGCTGGATTTTCCTCCGGGAAGCCCTGACCCTGCGGCACCTGATTGGCCTCGCCCTGGCGCTGGCAGCCGTCTGGCTACTATCCGAATAATGCCACCAAATAGGGAACTATCTATTCTGACTCAGTTTTTTGAATAAAGTTGAAATCTCCAATCAAATGACCTAAGATATGTACGTGTTTTTCCGACCCCATTTCTCCATATGCACGTTATCCAGACTTTCTGCTTGCGACTCCTAAGATAAGGATTATGGCAGAGCCCTCCCATCGGGTTTACCGCGTCTTGCCTCTCTTAGCAATTCTTGCTTTGGGGGCCTTTCTTCTGTTGTTTCATTTAGACCATCGGCCCTTCTGGCAGGATGAAGCCGAGACCGCCGGTTTGGCCAAAAATGTCCTCAAATATGGCGTGCCTCGGGCCTATGATGAGGTGAATATCATTTCCCAGGAACAGGGGCGTGAGTATGACCAGAACTATTTATGGCGCTGGTCGCCCTGGCTCCAAATTTATATAGCCGCGGCCGCGTTCAAGATCGGCGGGCTCACCACCTTCGCAGGTCGCTTGCCCTATGCGATCATGGGGCTGGCGTGCATCTTATTGGTTTATTATTTAGTGAGGCATAATTTTAATAACTACTCGTGGGCCTTAATTTCAGCGGCCCTCTTAACCTGTTCCGTTCCCTTTCTCCTCTATGCCCGTCAATGCCGATATTACAGCTTGGGTGCTTTACTCACCTTAATTAGTCTTTATGCTTTTAAGGATGACTGGGAATCTAAGTTTATTCCGGCTTTATTATTATCATTATCGGCTGGATTACTTTTCCATACAAACTATTTACTATTTTTTACTTTTTTATTGCCTGCGTTGGTTGCGGCAATTTGGCTATATCCGGAAAAATTGCCTTTAAAGCGAACTGCAATAATTATAATTGCTACGTTGATTATTATTTTACCTGGTTTATTCCTATTTAGAATCCAGGCCCAATCCAAAATAATAAACCTGGCTCTGATTCCAAAAAATCTGGAACAATATTTTGGTGGCCTGCTGCAATACCTGATTCCCCTTCCCCTAACGCTCTACTTGCTGTGGAGATGGCGCCGGGTTTTTCGAGCGCCTCGTGCCGCCCTGCCACAAGAACCGGGAGAGAGATTCGTCCTGTTCCTCTCCTTAATTATTTTGGGCAACATCTTGTGCCTGTCTCCGGCGCCCCAATGTGAGCATCGCTATTTAATGCACCTCTATCCTTTGTGCGCTATTATCCTTGGGTGGGTCATTATACAAACCTGGCGTTATTATAAAGTTGCCGGGGTTTTGTTGGCTTTGCTCCTGCTATTTACCAACTGGCTTTATCTGGTGCCCATGGATTGGTTGACCATCACCAATCGGCCTACGCTCAATGACCGTAACATGCTCACTTCCCCCAATATTCCCCTCAAGCTCTTTCTTACTGAACTTATCTCCGGCTACCCCGACGTGAACGGCAGTTACATCCACTTTTTTCAAACTCACGCGCAACCCGGGGATACCATCCTGACCACCTATGGTGATTTGCCTTTACAATTCTATACGCCTTTTCGGGTGGTCGGTGGCTTGGAGGGCCCCATTGCCCTCTCTCAATCCCCCGAATGGGTGGTGCCCCGTTGGGTTACCCGATGGAATCGGACTTATCATTTAAATGAATCGGAGCTTTTCATTAAGGAAAAGCTCCCCCTGGGCTCGGATTATTGCCGGATAGTTTTACCATTTGCGGACGAAGAATTTGGGAACATCGCCGACCCTTATGCGCATCGCTTCATTCCTGACCCTCAGCCTTTGGCCGAAATCGAAATCTATAAAAAGCTCGGTCCCCGTCAAAATGTTCGTTAAATCAACAAAAATACGGAGGTTTTTTCTTACCGCGGGCCTTGTGGCGGTAATGGTTCAGGGCTTGTGGCAACTGCCCGATTTTCAGGATTATTTTTTTCCAGATAATTATTGGGCAGTAAAGGTTCAGGCTGTTAATAATGAGGATTGGCACATAAGGGATGGCTTACCATCTTTGCAGTATAGAATTGATTATCTCGAATGGTCTCTGGCTCATAGACAATCTCCTCAGGCTTTTTCTGTAGACTGGATGCTCCACCTACCCTTCTCTGAATGTATCAGAGCATTTTCGCCAAAATTTGCATGGAATATTAATATGTACTTGGCCTACAAGACCCAAGTTAAGGTGCAGAGAAAACTTAAGAATCTCGAGGCCCTGTTCAATAATATTCCATCCAACAAAAAACAGCAATTTATGCGTAATCGTAATGATGAATTGATGAATGACAAAGAATTCGAAAAAAAAATAACTTCATACAATGAGGAACTTGATAAATTAAAGAACAAATTAGATGAACTGAGTAAAGTATCTTATTAATAATCTATTATATTAATTTGCTATTCTCCCGTTCATGAAATATTTATCTCATATTTTCAAAACCTCACTACTTAATAGACTTGCCTTTTATGTCCTGTTAGGCTCCTGTGCCTTCGTTGTTCTTTTATGGTCCCCAAATGTTTTGGGCAAGCGTATCGATTATTGGAATAAGATCATAATCTTCTTATTACCTTGGGGTATGCTTTGGCTGGTTTACTCTTGGCAGGTTCTTACAGACAAAAATCATCGCTGTGAAATAATCTTAATAGTCTCGATAATTACTCTTGGAGTAATTAATGCATTCTTGAGCGATGCTGTCGCTAAATCTACTCCGCAGATGCGAGACTTCCTGGTCACTGGCGTCTTCGCATCCTTGCGGTCCTCAACGTCCACCGGAGTCACTGATTGGTACCGGCTGCTCGTCCTGTTCGGCCTGCTATCCATATCTATGAGTTACGACTCCCTCCTTTTTCCTCCGATTAACTGGCTTTTTCATGTACAGTTGGGGATCATGGCCGGATATTATGCCTCCAACCAGGCCAGCGGCTCAATCAGCTGCCAGCCCCAGATTGCAACTTAAAAGCTCACTATGACCAACGACCAGACCTTTCCTAAGCGCGAGGCCAGCCGAATTCTCGGCTTGGATATGGGCGAGAAACGTATCGGCTTGGCCGTGAGCGATCCTTTGGGGATCACGGCCCAAGGCCTGGAGGTGTGGATTCGCCGGAACCGCCAGGCTGACCTGGACCACATCCTTCAGATCGCCCGTGAATATCAGGTGCAGCAGATCGTGGTAGGCCTGCCCCGCCATATGGATGGCCGCCTGGGGGATGCCGCGACGAGCATCATGGAGTTCGCCGGCGCGCTCGGTGAGGCCCTGAAGGTTGAGGTCATCCCTTGGGATGAACGCCTCACCACTGCTGCGGCCGAACGGGTGCTGATACAGGCGGACGTAAGTCGCCGGCGTCGGCGCCAGGTGGTGGATCAATTGGCCGCCGTGCTCATCTTGCAGAGTTACCTGGACTCCCTCGGGCTAAACTTATAGTCCACAAATTTCAGATAGCCGCGGCAATGCGGTACTCCTCGTCGGAAGCGGTATCCCTCCCCAGAGTTCGTAAGCCTAGGCCGGCTTGGCTCAACCCAAGCCCTTTTCATATACCATATTGATATTATTGCATAATATTCACAGTCGTCAAAATTCTAACAAACCATCCTGATATTCCCGTTCCCCTGAAACAGGGGTCTACGATCCTGCTACCCCCTCTTTTCCCGGAATCTTGCGACCCGGAGGACCTTTCTTCGGGGGATATTTTTCTTCTATTCTTATCTTTTCTCTTGACATTTCCCTAATAAAGGGCATATTTTGACAACATGTGGGAAAAAGTGGAATAGAGTGGGATTTGATGGGGGCTGGGAACCATGTTTACCGGTAGCTATTTCCACACTATGGATAACAAGGGACGGGTAAGCATTCCGGCCCGCTACCGGGAGACCCTCAAGGATCGCAAGGATCGTCATATAATCATTACCAACTGGGAAGGTTACGTCCTGGCTTTCCCGCAATCAGAATGGCTTAAATTCGAAGAAGGGCTGGCCGCGAAGCCGATACTGGACAATCGGGTAAGAGCTTTGCAGCGGTTCATAATTTCCGGCGCCGAGGAGTGTTCCCTGGATCGCCAGGGCCGCATCCTCGTGTCCCAAAATCTCCGGGACTACGCCAAGCTTAACCGGGAGGTCTGTTTGGTGGGGGCCATCCGCTGTTTTGAAATTTGGGACCGTAGCACCTTCGAGTCCCATCGCAAGCACTTGGAAGAAACTATCGATGAAGGGATGTTGCACGAATTACTGATCTAATCACAGTCCACAATCCGGTGCATGAACCGGTGATGGTGGGGGAGGTACTGGTGGGCTTGAATTGCCGGTCCGGCCGCCTGTATGTGGATGGCACCGTGGGTGAGGGGGGGCATGCCGCGGCCATTCTGGACCACTGTGGCCCGGAGGGGGAGCTCTGGGGCCTCGATCGCGATCCAAACGTTCTCCGGGCGGCAGCAAGCCGGCTGGCCCACCACACCTCCAGATTTCAACTATTCCACCGCTCTTACGCCCAGTTGGGAGAACTGCTGGAAGAAACCCAGCGCCCAGGTGTGGCAGGCATCTTGCTGGACCTGGGCCTGTCTTCCTTTCAGTTGCAGCAGTCTGAACGTGGTTTTTCTTTTGCCGGGGATGAACCCCTGGACATGCGGTTTAATTCGGAAGGGTCAGGGCCTACGGCTGCAACATTATTGAACCGCGCCACCCAGGCCGAGTTAGAAAGAATTTTCTGGGAGTATGGCGAAGAGCATCGAGCCCGGCGCCTGGCGCGTCTGGTGGTGGAGGAAAGACGCCGCCACCCCTTCCAAACAACGCATCAGTTGGTAAAAGTGTCGGAAAAGGCCCAGGGACCCGGAGGGCGCAGGGGGAGACTGCATCCAGCTACCCGGGTCTTCCAGGCCTTACGCATAGCCGTGAACCTGGAGTTGGAGGAGCTGGCCTTTTTTCTGGACCACGCCCCAGCCTGGCTGGAGCCCGGCGGGCGCCTGGTGGTCATCTCTTACCACTCCCTGGAAGACCGCCTGGTTAAGCATCGCATGGTGGCCTGGGAACGAGCCGGAGTGATGGCTCGCCTTACCCGCAAGCCTCTCACCCCGACCTTGGCCGAAATCAAGGCCAACCCTCGGGCCCGCAGCGCCAAATTGCGTATTGCCGAGAAAATGGTCCATTAACTTTGGAGGTATGGGGGATGCCTAACAATCTGACTCTCCGGTTGAGCACTGCCGGTCAGGTGTTCATTTCCAAAAACCGCAAGGTTGGCCACCCCTGGCGTTGGAGCAGGATTGTGGTGAGCATAGTGGTCCTGGCTGCGGCGGGGGTCTTTTTCACCTCCCTCTTCCTGGCCTGGGGCGACCTGCAGTATATCACTCAGAACTATCAGATTTCTCAGGCCCAGGAGATCCAGAAGCAGTATTTGGAGATGAACCGCAAGCTCCGTATTGAGCTGTCGTGTCTCACCTCCATCCACCGCCTGGAGCAGCTGGCGGCCCAGTATGACATGGTGGCGCCTCAGCCCACCCAGGTTGTGAATCTGCCGTGAATCCCGCTGGCGGCAAATGGGTCCGGCTGCGCATCGGTCTGGTGGCCCTGGCGCTTTTAGCCTTCGGCTTCTGGATCTGCGGCAGGTTCTTTCAGCTCCAGATCCTCCGGGGATCTGAACTCCGGGAAGAAGCCAGCCGGGAGTACCAGAAATTCTGCCCTGTCCTGCCGGTCCGAGGGATGATCCTGGATCGCAACGGCACCGAATTGGCCGTCAGCACCCGGGTTTCGTCTGTGGTGGCCCATCCCAACCAGATCAAGCACGCCTCCCGCCTGAGCCGGCAGCTAGCTCCCATTTTGGGTTGTAATCCCCGGGACTTGCAGGAGCTCCTTACCCGGGCTAAACCCTTCGTCTTCGTTAAACGCCATCTCACTCCGGAACGGGAAGAGGCGTTCCGGGCCTGGGAGGCCGCCGAGGAACAAAAGCTCCGGGCGGCCAAAGTCACCGGGCACACCGACCTGGACGCCGTTTACCTCATTCCCGAGGCCAAGCGCTACTACCCTCAGATGGCTCTGGCCGGGCAGGTTTTGGGATTTTGCAACATTGACGGCCAGGGCCTGGAAGGCCTGGAAATACAATATGATAACCAGCTCTACGGCAAGCCCAAGCAGTGCTGGAAGATGACCGATGCCCGGGGCCGCATCGTGGTCACCGGGGAGAAGGCCTGGGATCCGGAGGTCATGGGGAACAACGTGGTCCTCACCCTGGATCGCACCATCCAGTATATCGCGGAAAAGGAACTGGCCCGGGGGGTGGAGAAGTACCATGCGGCCGGCGGTTTAGCTCTGGTGGTGCGGCCCCAAACAGGAGAAATCCTGGCCATGGCCCAGACCCCCTGCATGGATTCCAACCGTTATGGCCAGTTCGATGAATTTGCCCGGCGCAACCGCATGGTGACCGATTGCCTGGAGCCGGGGTCCACCTTCAAAGTCTTCATTGCAGCCTCCGCCTTGGACGCCCATGTGGTCAAACCCGCAGACCGGTTCCATTGCGAAAACGGCACCTGGCGCCTGGGAGCCAAAGAGGTGATTCATGATGTTCATCCTTACGGCACCCTGACCGTGCAGCAGGTCATCCAGAAATCCAGCAACATCGGGGCGGCCAAAATTTCCCATAAAGTCGGGGCCAAACGTTTGGATCAATACCTCCATGATTTCGGCTACGGGAATCGCACCGGCATCCTCTTTCCCGGGGAAACTGCGGGATTGGTGAAAAATCTACTCCGCACCCGCTCTCTCATCGACCGTACAACCGTGGCGTTCGGTCAAGGCGTGTCAGTGACGACACTCCAAATGACTCTGGCCCTGGCGGCCATGGGGAACGAGGGTGTGCTCATGGAGCCCCGCCTGGTGAAAGAGGTCGTCAACCCCCACGGAGGAAAAGTCACTGAGTATCCGCCCCGCCCGGTAAGGCGGGTGCTCTCCCGGCAGGCGGCCCGGGAGATGCTGGCGATTATGGAGACCGTGACCCAACAAGGCGGCACCGCCAAGGAGGCGGCCCCTGAAGGCTATACCGTGGCCGGCAAGACCGGCACCGCCCAGAAAATCGTCGGGCGGGCCTATTCTCATAGCAAGTTTAATGCCTTGTTCATCGGCATGATACCCGCGGACAACCCGGTATTGGCCATATCGGTCATCGTGGATGAACCCAAGGGGGCCATCTTTGGCGGTGTGGTGGCAGCCCCCATCTTCCGGGAAATTGCGGCCCAGTCCCTGCGGGTTTTGGGCTATTATCCCAAGGAGCCCCCGAAAGACAAGAACCAACCGGTATTGGCGAACCTCCTGGCCACCCCGGCCGATGCGGCCACCGCCCCGGAGGTGAAGTTTACCCTTCCGAAATTGCAGATTCCTAAAGGGCCGCTGACCGTCATGCCTGATCTCCGGGGCTACACCATCCGTCAGGTTTTGAATCTTCTGAATCGCTCGGGATTGCACTGCCGCTTCGAAGGCAGCGGTATGGCCATTAATCAAGAGCCGGCGCCCGGTACCGCCATCACCCCCGGGGCCACCTGCATGGTGAAGTTCGGTTCCAGCTCTTAAGTGCGCCGGGACCGGCCCTTGCCAAGGTTCACAAGTTTTTATACCATTAAATAACCAGGCGGTGAGTCTTGATAACCTGTGCCGGTGATAACTCGACTGCGATAACAAGGGTAGGCCTCGGTGCCTACCCTTATTTGCTGAATAAGAATAAATCCCGTTTAGTATTTTTTCCCGGCTAATCACCCAGGATTAAAACCCACCCCTCCCCCGTGGCTGACAAAATGGGGTGGGAGATCAGGGCCGGCTCTCTGGACATTTCGGTGGTGTGGGGAGAATTCCGGTGGCGCATGTGGTGACCCCAAAGATTTTAAGAACGCTGTTGGACGGCCTGCCCGGCTGCCAGGTGACCGGCGACCTTGACGCTATGGTGACCGGCGTGGCTTATCATTCCCGGGAAGTCCTTCCTGGCGGGCTTTTCGTGGCCTTGAAGGGCTGCCGCACCGACGGTCACCTCTATTTGGATGCGAGTCTCAACCAGGGGGCCCGGGTGGTGGTCACCGAAGAGGAACTGGCCACCCCAAAGGACGTCACGGTGGTCCGGGTGCCCAAGGCCCGCCTGGCCCTGGCCCATCTCAGCGCCGCCTTTTATGACCACCCCAGCCGGGAGCTGACCCTGGTGGGAATTACCGGGACCAACGGCAAGACCAGCACTACCTATCTGCTGGAAGCCATTTTGAATGCTGCCGGCTGCCGGGTGGGGGTGGTGGGCACAGTGAATTACCGCGTGGGCGAGGCCACCTGGCCGGCCCCGGTGACCACACCCGAATCACTGGACCTCCAAAGGCTCTTACGGGAGATGCGCAGTCAAGACGTTAGCCATGTCTTTCTTGAGGTCTCATCCCATGCTTTGGATTTAAGGCGGGTAGATTGCGCCGCCTTTGATGCCGGTGTCTTCACCAACCTCTCCCAGGACCATCTGGACTACCACCAGGACCTGGACGACTATTTTGCGGTCAAATCCCGGCTCTTTTTGGAAATCCTGGCCAACGGCGGCGGCTCTCAGGGGCTCGCGGTCCTCAACCTGGACGACCCCCGGGGCCATGAACTCAAGGACACCGTCAGGGTGCCGGCGCTTACCTATGGCTGTCATCCGGAAAGCCAGGTGCGGCCCCTGAACCATCATTTCCGTCAGGACGGTCTGCAAGCGTTGCTTACCACCCCCAGGGGCGAGGTGGAAATTAGTTCTCGGCTGGTGGGACCTTTCAATCTGGCCAATATCCTGGCGGCCACAGCCACGGCCCTGGGGCTCGGTATCGACCTGGACACCATTGCCCGGGGCATCGCCGCGCTTGACGGGGTGCCGGGCCGCCTGGAACGCTTCGGTCCACCTGTTGGCCCCGGCGTATTTGTGGATTACGCCCATACGCCTGCAGCCATCACCCAGGCCTTGGGGGCTCTCCAGACCCTGGAGTTCTCCCGGATAATCACGGTATTCGGCTGCGGGGGCGATCGGGACCGGACCAAGCGGCCGCTCATGGGACAGGCCGCCGCGGCGGGATCTCAACTGGTCATCGTCACCAGTGACAATCCCCGCACCGAAGACCCCCTGGCCATTATTCGGGAGATTGAACCTGGCCTTTTGGCCAGCGGCCTGCCTAAGCTCACCGCGGCCGCAGCAGGCCAAGGCGAGACCGGCTATCTGGTGGTCCCTGACCGAAGGGCCGCCATCCGCCTGGCAGTAAGCCTGGCCCGTCCGGGAGAGGCGGTCCTGGTCGCCGGCAAAGGCCACGAAAATTATCAGATTTGGGGAGCCGAGTGCCGCCACTTCGACGACCGGGAAGAAGTGGCCCAGGCCTTGAAGGAAAAATGAGAAGGTAATATAATAAAAAGATAATAATAACATAAAGATAGTCTATTTTAGCCTTTTATTTTTTTCCCCTCCCCTCGTGGGAGGGGGTAGGGGGAGGGGGTGAACGCCACCCCCACCCTAAACCTCCCCCATCCAGGGGGCGCGAAAGAATAGGAACCATCGACTGATATGTCAGCAACCTTTACCATCTCGGAAATTCTGGCAGCCACTGGCGGCGCCCTGGTGCAACCGGGGGCCTGGGACACCTATTGCGGCGTCAGCACCGACTCCCGCACCTGCCAGACCGGAGAGCTCTTCATCCCCCTCACCGGGGAGCGCCACGACGGCCACGAATTCATCCCCAAGGCCCTGCTGCGGGGCGCCCGGTGCGTGTTGGTGGAAAAAAGAATTTTTACAGGCGCGGGTGTCAAACTCGCCCATATGGTACCGCCAGAAATAACCGTCATCGCGGTCCGCGACGCCTTAACCGCCCTGGGCGATCTGGCCCGGGCCTGGCGGGCCCGCTTTACCGTGCCGGTGGTGGGCATCACCGGCAGTTGCGGCAAGACCACCACCAAGGAGATGATCGCTGCGGTTCTGGACCCCGATTTCCGAGTCCTGAAAAACCGGCTGAACCTCAACAATCTCATCGGTATGCCGCTGACCCTGTTGGAGTTGGAGGGGACGCATGAAGCCGCGGTGGTGGAGATGGGCATGAACGCCTTTGGCGAAATCCAGCGCCTCACCCAGATCGCCCGCCCCACTTTCGGCGTACTCACCAACGTCCATCCGGCCCATACCGAAGGTGTGGGGGATATCGCCGGTGTGGCCCGGGCCAAGGGAGAGCTCATCTCGACCTTGAACCATGGCGCCGGCCTGATTTACAATGCCGATGACCCCTGGGTGGCCCGCCTGGCCCAGAATTTTCGCGGCCCCCGCCTCGGGTTCGGCCTCAACGCCGGAGCCCGCCTCCGGGCCCAGAAGCGCCAGACCAAAGGACGCGACGGCCAGACCGCTATCCTCTCCTGTGCTAGCCAGGTTTGGCCCCTGGCTTTACCCGCGGCAGGGCTGCACATGCTCTATAACGCCCTGGCCGCCATTGCCGTGGGCCTCTCCCTGGGGCTGGAGCTTAAGGCGGCCGCGGCCGCGTTGGGCCAGTTTCGCGCCATCCATCGGCGCTCCCAGGTCGTCACCCTGGACTCCGGGGTGCATCTCATCAATGACTGTTACAACGCCAATCCCGGCTCCATGGCCATGGCGCTCGCCACCCTGATGGAACTCAGAGACCACGGCCGGGCTGTGGCTGCCCTGGGGGATATGCTGGAGTTGGGCGAAGGCGCGGCCGCCGATCACCGGACCTTGGGCCGGCTGGCCGGCCGCCTGGGATTGGATATGCTGGTGATTTATGGCAGCTTTCGTCAGGAAGTGGCCGCAGGAGCCACTGAAGCGGGCCTGGTCCCGGAGCGCATCTTCCCGGTAGAGCGCCGGGAAGATGGCGCCCGGATCTTACGGCAAACTCTGGCGCCCGGAGACTGGCTCCTGGTGAAGGGCTCCCGCAGTATGCACATGGAAGGCCTTATTGACCGGCTGGAGGAAACGGCTTCCCAGTAAAACGCCGGGTTGGCCCTGCGGGGCTGACCTACCACACCGGACACAGGTCCCTCAAGGATGAGGGAGATTTACCAAGGGGGAATGGCTTAGGTGCTCTATCATCTACTTTATCCATTAAAGACGGTCTTCGGCGGGTTCAACGTTTTCCGGTACATTACCTTCCGGACCATCTTCGCCATCCTCACGGCCCTGATCATCTCCATGGTGGTGGGGTCCTGGTTTATCCGCAAACTCAAGAAACTGCAGATCGGACAGACGGTTCGGGAAGAAGGGCCCAAGTCCCACTACTCCAAAAACGGCACCCCCACCATGGGGGGGCTGATGATCATTTTCTCTACTCTGACCGCCACCCTCCTATGGGCGGAGCTGAACAACCCCTATATCTGGCTCCTGGTCCTGGTGACGCTGGGTTTTGGCCTTATCGGCTTCCTGGACGATTATCTTAAGGTGATCAAGAAGCATAACAAGGGTTTGAGCGGCCGGGCCAAGCTGGTGGGCCAAACTCTGGTGGCCCTGGTGCCGGCCATCTGGCTCTATGCCAGTCCGACCTTTGATACCACGTTGACGGTTCCTTTTGTCAAGCAGTTTCAGCCGGATCTGGGCATCTTTTTCATCCCCTTCGCGGTCTTTGTCATCGTTGGGAGCGCCAACGCCGTCAACCTCACCGACGGCCTGGACGGCCTGGCCATCGGCCCGGTGACCATCGCTGCCGCCTTCTACATGATTTTTTGCTACCTGGGGGGCAATATCAAAATCGCCGCGTACCTCCAAATTCCCTATGTGCGGGGGGTGGGGGAACTCTCCATCTTTCTGGGAGCCCTGGTGGGCGCGGGCGTGGGTTTCCTGTGGTATAACGCCTATCCCGCCCAGGTTTTTATGGGGGACGTAGGCGCCCTGGCCCTGGGCGGCGTCCTGGGCACCGTGGCCCTGGCCACCAAACAGGAAATTCTGCTGGCCATCGTGGGCGGCCTCTTCGTGGTAGAAGCCCTATCCGTCATTCTCCAGGTGGGCTTTTTCAAGGTGAGCAACGGCCGCCGCATCTTTCGCATGGCACCGCTGCACCACCACTTTGAATTGATGGGCTGGCCCGAACCCAAGGTCATTGTGCGCTTCTGGATTATCGCGATTATTCTGGGTTTAGTGTCGTTGAGTGCTTTGAAGCTTAGATGATCTTAGGGGAAAAGGCGAAAGGGTTAAATACATGCGCACTTAAGCTTTTGGTTTTTTCCTTTTCCCCTTTTCGCCCCTGAACCTTTAGACAACGATACGCGTGCATATGATCATGGACTTTAAAAACACCAACATCTTAGTAGTCGGTCTGGCCCGCACCGGCGTAGCCCTGTGCCGCTTTCTGACGGAGCAGGGGGCTAAGGTGACGGTCACCGACCAGGCCGCGCCTGAGGCCCTGGCGGACCAACGCCGGGACATCGCAAATCTGGGGGTGACTGAAGACCTGGGCGTGCCCCAACCTGAATGGCAGGGATTCGACGCCATCGTCCTCTCTCCCGGGGTGCCGCCGGAACTCCCGTGGCTTAAGGCCGCGCGTGCTGAGGGCCTGCCGGTCATGGGCGAACTGGAAGTGGCCAGCCATTTCATCTACCGGCCGCTGTTGGCCGTGAGCGGCACCAACGGCAAGACCACCACGACCACCCTGTTGGGGGAACTCCTCGCCGCGTCAGGCCAAAAACCCCTGGTGGGCGGCAATATCGGCACCCCCGTGGTCTCCCTGCTGGCTAGGCAAGAGGAGGCTGACTGCCTGGTGCTGGAGGTGAGCAGTTTCCAGTTGGATACCACTTCCCGCTTCCATCCCCAGGCTGCGGCGCTCCTGAATATCACCCCGGACCACCTGGACCGCTATGCGGATTATGAGGCTTATATCGCCTCCAAAGCCAGCCTGTTCCGGCGTCAGGGGCAGAACGATCTCGCGGTCCTCAACGCCGACGATCCCGCGCTCGCGGCCCTCAACCACCATAAGAGCAGGGCCTATTACTTCTCCGCCACCCAACGCCTGAAGAATGGGGCCTGGCTGAACAACGGCGCCATCCAGGTCTGTCTGGCCGACCGGCAAGCTACTTTTTCTCTTAAGCAGATCCGGCTGGCCGAACTCCATAACCTGGAAAATATCATGGCCGCTCTGATCCTGGCCCTGGACGCCGGGGCCGATCCCGAGGCCTGTCGGGCGGTACTGGCAAATTTTCGCGGCCTGCATCACCGCGTTGAATGGGTGGCCGACATCAGCGGGGTTTCCTACTTTGATGATTCCAAGGGCACCAACGTGGGCGCGGTGGCCCGTTCCCTGGGTCACTTTGACCGGCCAGTCATCCTCATCGCCGGCGGCCGGGATAAAGATAGTGATTTCTCCCTCTTGAACGATCTCATTCGCACCAGGGTCAAAGCCCTGGTGCTTATCGGGGAAACCCGGGAGCGCCTGGCCCGGATATGGCAGGGGTTAGCCCCAGCCTATCTGGTTGATAACATGGCGGCCGCCGTGGCCCAAGCCTCAGACCTGGCAGACCCCGGCGACGTGGTCCTGCTTTCACCCGCCTGCGCCAGCTTCGATATGTATCGGGACTATGTCCACCGCGGCCAGACCTTTCAACGCTTGGTAAGGGAGCTCGCTCATGGCGAATGAGGCTCAGGTAGCGGCGCCGGCCCACTACGATCAGACTCTCCAGCTCTCCGCGTTCTCCCTGTTGGCCCTGGGGATGGCCATGATCTTCATCTCCAGCAATGTCATGGCCCAAGCCGAGTACAGCGACGCCTACTACTTCATCAAGCGCCAGGGCATGTACGCCATCCTGGGTCTGGCGGCCCTCTTTTTGGGGCGCAGCATCGACTACCACCGCTACAAGCCCTGGGTCTACCGCATCCTCTTTCTCTCCCTGGTCTCCCTGGTCCTGGTCTTTGTGCCGGGCATCGGCGGCAAGGTCCGGGGCGCGGCCCGCTGGCTGCGTCTGGGGCCTCTGACTCTGCAGCCTTCGGAGTTCGCCAAATTGGCCGTGGTCCTGTTCATGGCCTATTCTCTGTCGCGCAAACAGGAGAAGATGAAGTATTTCGCCATCGGTTTTCTGCCTCACATGCTGGTGGCCGGCCTCTTCATCGCCCTGATTCTCAAGGAACCGGATTTTGGCACTTCCGTCACCCTGCTGGCCATAGTCTTTACCATGCTCTTTGTGGGAGGCACCCGGGTTACTCACATCCTCTTGGCCCTGAGTGCGTGCATTCCTTTGGGCGCTTTCATGGTGCTTCGGGACCCCAAAAAGTTCGCCCGCATCCTGTCGTTCATGGATCCCTGGAAGCACGGCCAGGACGTAGGCTATCAGCTCAAGCAGGCCCTGCTCGCCATTGGCTCCGGCGGAATATGGGGCCTGGGTCCGGGACAGAGCCGGGCCAAGCTCTTCTATCTGCCCGACTGCCATACTGACTTTATCCTGGCCATTTTCAGCGAAGAGATGGGCTTTTTGGGGTTTTTGCTGGTCCTCGCCTTATTTACCATCATGATTTGCCGGGGGATTCGCTTAAGCCTCAAAGCCCCGGACAGCTTCGGCTCTTACCTGGCCTTGGGGCTGACGCTCATGATCGGTCTGCCGGCCCTCATCAACATGGCCGTGGTGAGCGGCATCCTGCCCACCAAGGGGTTGTCCCTACCCTTCCTCAGTTACGGGGGGTCCGGGCTGCTCGTCAACTTGCTCGCCGTGGGCATCTTGCTGAATATCAGCCGTCAGATCAAGTTTCCTTCAGGGCCGCCACCCAAACCACCGGTAGGGGCGGAAAATAAAGGATAGTCGAAAATAGGGCGGCCCATGCCCGCCATAAGCCGGCGTGCACGGCACGCCCTAGAGGCTATGCCTTGGTGATAAATTAGCACAGATTCCTGCCCGTAACCCGTAGGGCGGGAAAGCGAAGCGCATCCCGCCTTTGGCGCTAGTGGGGGAGAGTCAGGCCGGTAAGAAAAAACTTTTGGCAGCGATTATAGTTGGGAGGGCGGGGGCCCTCTTTCGAATAAATAAAACCGCAGAACGAAAAATAGTCTTCCCCCGCCCCCCTCATTCTGGCTGAGGAGAGACCCATGGACCTGAGGGTGGTCATCGCCGCAGGCGGCACCGGCGGGCACCTGTTTCCCGGCATCGCTGTGGCTCAGGAGTTTTTGGAGCGCCACCAGGCTGCGGTCACCTTCCTTACCACTCCCAAGGCGGTCACCACCCAGATTTTGGAGCGCTACGGCTTTGCCTGGGAGGCCGTCTCAGCCCGGCCCTTAAAGGGGGAAGGGCTGTTCAGCCGGGTCCGCACCCTGCTGGGAATCCCGAAAGCGGTGTTTGCGGCCTTATCCCGGCTCAAGCGTCTCAAGCCCCATGTGGTCCTGGGTATGGGGGGGCATTCCTCCGGGCCTGTGGGCGTGGCGGCCTGGCTTTTGGGCATCCCCCTGGCGCTTCATGAGCAAAATGCCATCCCCGGGGCTACCAACCGTTGGTTGGCCCGTCTGGCCCAAAAAATCTTCGTGTCCTTTCCGGCCGAGAAGGACTTTTTTCCTCCGGAGCGCTGCCTCTGGACCGGCAATCCCATAAGGCCGGAGTTCTTTGAGCCCGGGCCGCCCCGACCCGACGCCCCCTTCACGGTGCTGATCACCGGGGGTAGCCAGGGCGCCCGCCACCTGAACCTGGAAGTCCTGGCCGGGCTCCCGAGGCTTTCGGACTTAAAAGCCCGCCTCGTCTTTCTCCATCTCCCCGGCGACGCCGACCGGGAAGCCGTAGCTGCGGGCTACCGGGAGCATGGCTTTGCTGCGGAGGTGTTGCGCTTCACCCCCGAAGTCGCGGCCTTAATGCACCGGTCCCATCTGGTGGTCTGCCGGGCCGGGGCCTCCACTCTGGCGGAACTCACGGCAGTGGGCCGGGCCGCCATCCTGGTGCCCTACCCCTTCGCGGCCAATAATCACCAGGAATTCAACGCCCGGTTTATGGCGGCGGCCGGGGCCGGAGAGGTTTTGTTAAATAAAGATTTTACCGGAGAGGCTTTCGCTGGTAAGATAAAACAGTTCCTGGCCGAGCCCGAGACCCTCCAGAAGATGGAAACGGCCAGCCGCCAACTAGCGAAGCCTGACGCGGCGAAAGATATCGTGCGGGGGTGTATGGAACTTATACAGAAATCGGAGGAAGAAATGTAGGGTGCGCACTGCGCACAATCTATCATGGTGTTGTAATATAGGGAAATATCTATAAATGGATATCATTAAAGAATTAAATATATCCTCAAAGTTTTTCTATTTTGGGGTAGGAAGTTTGGCAAAAGTCACTATATTTAGAACATTAGCCCATAAAAATCTAAATGAAGGTGATCGCATCACTGCAGCAATTTCAGGATATTATTCGCTTTTTCATTTAGGAATGAGTCTCATGTATTTCTGCCATGATAAACTATTTTGTGACCAACGTGATAGAATCATAAGAGAAATAGAAAATAGAAATGGATGTGATCCATCGGACACAATATCTCACAGAATGGTCAATAATTTTCTTAAACAATGTGTCGCAAAAGGATTGGAGAATTATTGTCTTACTATCTTTGAGAAAGGTCTTGAACTACGTAATTATGTTAACTATGCTCCAAGAATGGATATTAAGAATGATTATCCAAAGTTTGGCGATTGCAAAATTGTTATAGAAGACTTAGATGGATTTATATCGAACCTTGATGATACTATTTTTAAAATGATCGCTTGGGCACATGGCAATTCTACAATTGAAAGAACTAGTTTTAGCAAGATCGCAGTTGAACAGATTCCACAGTTTTTTGAAAATGAAGACCTCTTTTATTTAAAATGGTGTAATCCTGAAGTCATTAATAATTCTAAAATATTTTTAGAAAAAATAATGAAACAATCAAAGGATTTCCACTAATATTAAATTTAAAATCTAGTAATATTGTTAAGGGCGTTAGATGCCAAAATTAACCTCCACCTTATCCTACCACTTCATCGGCGTCGGCGGCATCGGCATGAGCGGCCTGGCGGAGCTGTTGGTGCGCCAGGGGCATCGCGTGAGCGGCTCGGATTTGGCCACTAACGCCATCACCCAGCGTCTTGAGCCCCTGGGGGTGCGCGTTTATCAGGGCCACCGGGCCGAAAACCTGGGAGACGCGACCGTCGTGGTCCACTCCACCGCGGTGAAAGAGGACAACCCTGAGCTGGCCGCGGCCCGGGCTCGTGGGCTTAACGTGCTCCGGCGGGGGGAAATGTTAGCCGCGCTGATGCAAAATCATTATCAGGTGGCCGTCACCGGGGCCCACGGCAAGACCTCCACCACCGCCATGACCGCCGCGATCCTGCGGGCCGGGAACCTCGATCCCACCGTGGTGGTGGGAGCCTTGTGGGACTGTTTGGGCTCCAACGCCATCCTGGGCCGGGGCGAGTACTTCGTGGCCGAGGCCGACGAAAGCGACAGCTCCTTCACCTACTTATCCCCCCAGATCAGCATTATCACCAATCTGGACCGGGAACATCTGGATCACTACCGGGACCTGGCCCACATCCAGGAAACCTTTGCCGGTTATATCTCGCGTCTGCCGGCCGGCGCCCGGGTGGTGGCCTGGGCCGATGACCCGCACCTGGCCCCCATCCTCGCAGGCTGCCCCCACGAGCTCATTACCTATAGTCTGACGCAGGACACGGCCGATTTTTACGCCACCGATCTGTCGCCCCAGGGATTGGGCTACCGCTTCCGCCTCTGGCACCAGGGGCGGCCCCTGGGAAGCCTAAGCTTGCCCCTGGCAGGGTCCCATTACGTCCTCAACGCCATGGCCGCCTGCGCGGTGGGACACCTGTTGGGGTTGGACTTCCCGGCCTGGCAGCAGGGTCTCAGACACTTGGGCCAGATTCACCGCCGCTGCCAGGTCAAAGGCGAAGCCCAAGGCATCCTTGTGGTTGATGATTACGGTCACCATCCCACGGAGATTCGCTCCACCCTGACCGGTCTGGCCCAGGCCTTTCCCGAACGGCGGCTGGTGGTGGCCTTCCAACCCCACCGCTACAGCCGTACCCAGGCCTTGTTGCCGGAATTTTTTCCCGTCTTCCAACAGGCTGAGATGGTGTTCATCACCGAAATCTACGGCGCCGGAGAAAAGCGCCTTAACGGCATCTCCGGCCGCTCCGTCTTTGAAGGCATTTGCCGCACCGGTCACCCCGGGGTCCATTTTATTGAAGATAACGCTGAAAAGGCCGATTATATCTTCCAACACCTCAGCGCCGGGGATATGGTCCTGACGCTGGGGGCCGGGGATATTTGGAAGACCGGCGAAGAGCTGCTGGCCCGCTTGCAAAACCAGGCGGCAGGCTTGAAGATGGGTCTCACATGAAGAAAAGCACCGTGCGGCAAACTTCTCGTCTCGTCCCCCAGCGCCCGGTGCGCAAAAAGAGCTTATTGCCCCGGGGGCGTTCCCAAAACAGTTATCGTCGTAACCGGGTCAAGGGGCAGTCCCGCCGCACCTGGCTCAAAGGGATAGCCTTCGTCTTGGCGTTTTTGACCCTGGCAGGTCTCTCGGTGGGTTTGCTGGTGGGCTACCATCAACTCTTGACCTGCTCCTGGTTTTGCATTAAAGATATCAACCAGATCGAGATTGAGGGCGCCAAGCGCTTAAGCCGCGGCGTGGTAGTGCAACAGGCTAGATTGGCGCCGGGCGCCAGTCTCTTAGCCGTTCGTCCGGGCCAGATGGAGCGCTCCTTGACGGCCCATCCCTGGATCGCCAAGGCGGAGGTCTCCCGGAAATGGCCCCACAACCTCCGAATCTTGATTCAGGAACGGGACCCGGTGGCCCTGGTCCAGATTGGCGAAGAATTACTCTATGTGGATCACCAGGGGACTCTCTTTAAACCCCTGTCTCCCGGAGATCCCCATAATTTTCCCGTCATTACGGGCTTGGGGCCGGAGCAGTTTCAGCATCCGGAGGGAGCCCAACCCGAGGTGGTTACTCAGGCCTTTCAGTTATTGGAAGTCCTGAAAAAAAACCCGCCTCCCCTCAGTCTGGAGAATATCTCCGAGGTGCACGTGGACCTGGAAAGGGGATTCACCCTCTACGCCAACGGTTTGGGCGCGCCCTTGGACCTCGGCCTTATCGATCATGCGGAAAAATTGCAAAAGTTTGCTCAGTTGTGGCCCGTTTTAGTGCAAAAAGGGTTATTGGCCAGGGTTGGGCATATCAACCTCAACTATCCCCGCCGGGCGCTGGTCACCTTGAAGGGGATGGAAGACAACCAAAATTAATAGGATAGAAAAGTGCCTCAAGACTTGATCGTCGGTTTGGACATCGGCACCACCAAGATTTGCGCTGTGGTGGGGGAAGTGCGGGACCAACAGTTGGATATCGTGGGGCTGGGGTCGGCGCCTACTGCAGGCGGCCTGCGCAAGGGGGTGGTGGTAAATATTGAAAATACCGTAAGGGCCATCCGCCGCGCCGTTGAAGAAGCCGAGACCATGGCCGGTTGCGAAATCCGCTCGGTTTATGCCGGGGTCGGCGGCGGCCAAACTAAGGTCATCAATAGCCAGGGCATCATAGCCATCAAGGATCGCGAAGTGACGCCCGCAGACATGGACCGGGTCATCGAGACCGCCCGCACCGTGGCTATTCCTTCGGATCGGGAGGTCATCCATACCCTGGTCCAGGACTTTTTGATAGACGGCCAAGACGGCATCAAAGACCCGGTGGGTATTCACGGCGTGCGCCTGGAATGCAAGGTCCACATCGTCACCGGGGCCGTGACTTCCCTCAATAATATTATCAAGTGCGCCAACCGGGCCGGCCTGGAAGTGAACGGCATCGCCCTCCAAAGCCTCGCCGCAGGAGAGGCGGTCCTCACCGACGAGGAGAAGGAACTGGGAGTAGCCCTCGTCGATTTCGGCGGCGGCACCACGGACCTGGCCATCTTTGTAGAAAACGCCCTCCGGCACAACTTTGTCCTCCCCGTGGGGGGCAACAATCTGACCAATGACATTGCCGTGGGATTGCCCACCTCCCTGAACCATGCCGAAGAATTGAAGAAACATTACGGCGCCTGCCTCAATGCCTTGACGGACCCGGATGAACTCATCGAGGTGGCGGGCCTCACCGGCCGGGAAACTCAATCCATGCCCCGCAGCCGTCTGGCAGAGATCATCCATATGCGCGTGGCGGAAATTTTGAATCTCTTAAGCAAAGAAATCCAGCGCGCCCGCTTTTCCAATCCCCTGCACTCCGGCGCGGTGCTGGTGGGGGGCACGGCCCTGGTGGATGGCCTGGCGGAGTTGGCCAGCGAAGCCTTTAACATGCACACTCGCATCGGGTATCCCATGGGGGTCAGCGGCCTGATTGACGTCATCCATGACCCGTCCTACGCCACCGGCGTGGGCTTAGTCCTCTACGGTTTCCGGGGCCAGCAGAAGGCCCAGCGTATCCCTGACCGCTGGTCCGGCGGCGGCCGCGGTTATAAGCGCTCATCAGGCGGCGGTTTCATGGATAAGATTAAAAAATGGTTTCGCGAGGTGGTATGAAGATGCGAAACGTGCTATGATGATTCTCGAGGGGGTACCACATGAAAATCCAATTAGTCCCCAACGAATTATCGGCTAAAATCAAGGTGTTAGGTGTTGGCGGCGCCGGTGGCAACGCCATCAATGATATGATTTCCTCCCAGATGGTGGGAGTGGATTTTATCGCCGCCAATACGGACGCCCAGGCCCTGGAACGGAGTCTGGCTCCGGTTAAAATCCAGTTGGGTTCCAATGTGACCCGGGGGTTGGGGGCCGGCGGTGATCCCGAGGTGGGCAAGAACGCCGCCCTGGAGGAAGCCGAGCACCTTAAGCAGGTGCTCCAGGGAGCCGACATGGTCTTCATTGCCGCGGGCATGGGCGGCGGCACCGGGACCGGCGGCGCCCCTGTTGTGGCCGAACTCAGCCGGGACCTGGGGGCCTTGACTGTGGCTGTAGTGAGCAAGCCCTTCGAATTCGAAGGCAAGATGAAGCGGCGCCTCGCCGATAACGGCATCGATGAGCTGCGCAAGGTGGTGGACACCATCATCACCATCCCCAACGACCGCCTCTTTTCCTTAAGCTCCAAGAATTCCCGGATCAAGGACGTCTTTGGCATGGCCAATGAAGTCCTGGGCTTCGCCGTGCGGGGCATTTCCGACCTCATCATGGTACCCGGGTTTATCAACGTGGATTTTGCCGACGTGCGCACGGTTATGAAAGAACGGGGCATGGCCCTCATGGGCACCGGTATCGCCAACGGCGGCAACCGGGCCTCCGACGCCGCCCACAAGGCCATCTCCAGTCCCCTCCTGGAAGACATCTCCATCCGTGGCGCCCGGGGCATACTCATCAACATCACCTCCGCCCCCGACATTTCCATGGATGAATTGAAAGAGATTTGCGGCATCGTCCAGGAAGAGGCCCACGAAGAGGCCATCATCAAATGGGGCCTGGTCTGGGACGAGAGCCTGGTGGAGGAAATTCGGGTCACGGTCATCGCCACCGGCATCGGGAAAAGGGCTGAAGCCGAGCGGGTCGCCTGGTCGGCCGGGTCAGGCCAGCCGGAAGACCTGGAAATCCCCACAATTTTGCGGACTCCCGAGCAACCCTCCAACCGGCCTCAGGACCCGCGTCAACCTAACGCCAAGAAAACCCTGGGCGTGGTGGCCGCCAAGAAATTCATCGTCCACCCCGATCTCCAGTACGAGGAAAATGAACTGGACACCCCGCCGTTCCTGCGCAAGGCGGATTAGAGACGGTTTTCGGTGTAGGGTGCGCCCTGCGCACCAAAAATATTCACAAGGCACGTAGGGGCGTGATTAATCACGCCCCGCCCTTTTTCCAGGGGTGCTTTCAACCCTCATTCCCAAGCTCCAGCTTGGGAATGCCACTTTTGGTCCAAGCTCAGCTTGGGCACCACCCGTGGCGGGTTTTATACCCGCCCCTACGGTCACGCTTCTCATGTCCGCCAAGATCAAAGCCCGCTTAAAGCAACTCCTCTCCCAAGAAAAGGGCGCGGTGGTCCGCGAATGGGGCGCCCGCTTTCCGATCGCCCTGGTCTACCCCCAGGTCTATCCCGTGGCCATGGGGAACCTGGGCTTCCAGGCTATTTACCACCTCCTCAACGCCCACCCCG
This sequence comes from Desulfobaccales bacterium, assembly GCA_041648175.1. Taxonomy (NCBI): domain Bacteria; kingdom Pseudomonadati; phylum Thermodesulfobacteriota; class Desulfobaccia; order Desulfobaccales; species Desulfobaccales bacterium. Next base: position 367,640 of record JBAZPO010000001.1, read on the forward strand.
GGTTCACGTGCGAACGGGCCTTTCTACCCACCTCGGAGGAGTTCGAGGAGTACCGCCGCAGCCGCACCCCCATCCTCACCCTGGAGTCCCAGCGGCCCCTCAAAGATTTCGCGGTAGTGGCCTTCTCCGTCTCCTTTGAGGCCGATTATCCTTACATTCTCCAGCTTCTGGCCGGGGCCGGTATCCCCTTGAACGCTGCAGATCGAGGCCCCGAAGACCCTCTGGTCCTGGCCGGCGGGGTGGCCACCTTTCTCAACCCCGAACCCTTATCTCCCTTTGTGGACGCCTTCTTTCTGGGGGAAGGGGAAGCCGGCGCCGTGCCCTTCTTCGAGTTTCTGGCCGCGGCAACCCCGGCCCTTAACCGGGCCGCCATGCTTAAGGACCTGGCCTGCACCGTTCCCGGCGCCTATGTACCCTCCGGCTACACCCCCCGCTACCACGCCGACGGCACCCTGGCGGCCGTTGAGGCCTTGCCCGGCTTCCCGGACCGGGTGGTGGCTCCCCACCTGCCGGAGTTGGCCCCCTACCCCACCCACAGCCATCTCCTGGCCCCTCAGAGCGAGTGGGGCGAGATGTTCCTGGTGGAGACCGGCCGGGGCTGTTCCCGGGGCTGCCGCTTCTGCGCGGCCGGCTATGTCTATCGCCCGCCCCGGGAGCGCCCCTTAGAAGAATTGTGGACCCAGGTGTCTCAAGCCGTCCTGGACCGTCGCAAGATTGGCCTGGTGGGTGCCGCAGTGAGCGACCACCCCGCCATCAAGGACCTCTGCCGGAAGATTCTGGACGCGGGAGGCACCATGGGCATCAGTTCGCTCCGGGCCGACTCCACCGACGCCGAGCTCTTTGCCCTCCTGGCCCGGGGAGGGGTGCGCAGCGTCGCCCTGGCCCCAGAGGCCGCAAGCCCCCGCTTGCGCCGGGTTATCAACAAGGGCCTCACCGCAGATGACCTGGACCGGGCCGTGGTGGCCTTAAGCGAGTCCGGCATCCCCCAACTTCGTCTTTACTTCATGCTGGGCCTGCCCACCGAGACCACAGACGATGTAGCTGAAATCCCCCGCCTGGTGAAACATCTGGAACACGTGGTCACCAAAGCCAGCCAGGGCAAGAAACGCCTGGGCCTCATTACCTTGAGCCTGTCGTCCTTCGTGCCCAAAGCCTTCACCCCCTTTCAGTGGGTGCCGTTCATGGAGGTAGCGGAGCTTAAAAAGCGCCTGAAGCTGGTAGCCCGCGAGTTCCACGGCGTGAAAGCGGTTCGGGTGCACACGGACCTGCCCAAGTGGGCCTACGTTCAGGCCCTGCTGGCCCGGGGGGACCGCCGGGTAGCCGATATCCTCCTGGCGGCGCACGAGCAGGGCTGGAATAAGGCCTTCCGCACCAGCCCCATCAATCCGGACTTCTTCACCCTGCGGGAACGCAATCAAGATGAACTCTTCCCCTGGGACTTCATTGACCACGGCCTGAAGAAGGACTACCTTTGGGAAGAATACCAGCGGGCCCTGCAAGGCAAAGAAACGCCGCCGTGCCGCCCCGCGGTCTGCAGCCGCTGCGGCGTCTGCACCGGAACAGGCGGGGAAGAGAATCGTGGGGAAGGAGGCTAAGGGCAGTCACCCTTAGCCTCTCTAGTAAGGAGTAGGGTCAGAATCGCCATGAAATTTTTACACTGGAAAATTCAACTGGCCCTGGCCCTTATCGGCGCCTCGGCGGCAATCTATCTCCTCAACTTCCTGATCTTTCAGGACGCGGGCTACATGTTCCGGTTGGCTCTGGCCCAGTTGGGGTTTCTGCCCATTTCGGTGTTATTGGTCACCATCATCTTGAACCAACTCCTGGCCCAACGGGCCAAGGCGGCCAAGCTGGACAAACTCAACATGGTCATCGGGGCCTTCTTCAGCGAAGTGGGCCACGACCTTTTGAAAACCCTGTCAGCTTACGATCTTCATCTCCCAACTTTTCAGCAACAAGTAGCTCACATCAGCCACTGGACTGAACCGGATTTTGCCGGGTTCAGTCAGAGCCTGGACCAGGACGATTTTCGCATTCAGTTTCAGGCAGGCGATTTGGGGGACTTGCGGGATTTTCTGGTCAAGAAGCGGGACTTTCTGCTGCGACTCCTGGAAAACCCCAACCTGCTGGAGCACGACTCCTTCTCCAGCCTGCTCTTGGCGGTCTTCCACCTGACGGAGGAACTGACCCAACGGAACGACCTGCATCGCCTGGCCAAACCTGACCGGGAGCACCTGGCGAACGACGTCCAACGGGGCTACGTCTCGCTCATCCGGGAATGGCTGGCCTATATGGCCCACCTCCAGATCCACTACCCCTATCTTTATTCTCTGGCCCTGCGCACCAACCCCTTCGACCCCTTCGCCACCCCCGAAATTACCTGACCGGAATGACCAGGTTCGGGACCGCAGTCCTCAAACCGGCAAACTCCACGGATTATTTTTGGGACCTTTTCTCTGAAGGTATACAAAATCTTCTGCGCCCCAGTCTTGGCGCATCTTTTTAGGAGAGTGCCTCTGATATAAAAAATTTTTAAGGTACTCAGTAAACCTACCGATAAGCTAGATGTTGCTACCGACAAAGGCAAACTCCACCGAAAGGGGAGGACGCAAAGTCTACGACCTAAAGCCTTATGGCCAAGGTAGCGGGATTGCCGAAGAGCAGATGCTTCCCCAAAGTATCTCTCCTACCTTTCTGGGTAGCCTCAATCGGTTTCAACACTGAGATGCACACCAAAAACAGGAGGGAACAAGAAATGTTGGATCAAACCAAGAAGTTCCTCAAGGATGAGGAAGGCGCCGCGGCCATCGAGTATGCTCTGTTGGTTGGCCTGATCGCGGTGGCCATTGTGGCGGCGGTGACCGCCCTGGGCACGAAGGTTGCCTCAACCTTCAGCTCAATTACGACCAGTTTGGGTACGTAAACGCTTCGCGGTTTCCAAGGATAGGGGACGTTGCCTTAAAGCGACGGCCCCTTTTCTTATTTCTTGGAACGATGTCTGCCCTGGCTTTTCCGCCATTCTTCCCGTCTGATATGAAATCTCTTCGGAGTACTAAAGAAGCGAGGGCCAGAAGGACTCTCCCCTGGGTTCCGTTTTGGGGATACTCGGGAAAAATCGAGCTATCGACGATCCCCGAGACTTTTCGTCAGGGACCAGGGAATTCTTTGGGAGCTGTTGTTGGGGCAAGCACAAGTGTAACGCTCTACGGGATTACACTACCTTGGCCCCTAAAACCCGCTGCATCTGTTTTAAGGCAAAGGCATGGGCCTCGGGGTCCGAGTCCGCTACCCCTAAGCGATATACCACCCCGGGTATTTCCCGGTCAAAGAGTTCCTTGATGGTCTCCATGACGCAGATGGAAGTCATCACCCCCACTACGTGCACCTCTTCCACACCTTCCTGCTTGAGAATATCGTCCAGATTGGTGTGGGAAAAGGCGCTGTACCGCGTCTTTTCCACTTGGAAGTCGCCAGGGGCAGGGGTCAATTCCGGGACGATCCGGGACCCCCAACTACCTTTGACCGCATGAGACGGGAAGTATTTAAATTCTCGGTCATTTTTGGCGTGAGCGTCGCAGACAAAAATCACCAGCCAGCCTCGACTCCGGAATTCGTCGATTTTTTGAGATATAAAAGGGATGATCTCCCGCGCTTGGGGCCCCAGATAGAGCGACCCCTGGGGGTCCAGGAAATCATTGAGCATGTCCGCTACGATCAACGCCGCCTTGCCCATGTCCGCCTCGTTGCCGCCTCTCCTCTAAGGAAATGAGGAAGTAGCAGTTATAGCACAACATAAGACCTCATCGGAGATCAGGCAAGGCTAAACTCCCTGGGGATGCAGGTTTGTAGGAAGGGGCCCGGCCCCTGGCCCCAAAAAACTTTCTCCAAGATCCTGCATAACTAGGGTAATATTTGCGTCAGCGGCCTAGCCGGAAAGTCCCGGCCCCGGCGGACTTCTGGCCTCAATGAGGTCCTCCCTCGATGTTTCGGACGCCCGAGTCATCCGGCCGGTGCTGAGGCCCAGCCAGCAGCGATCTTGGACACCCAGCCTTTGAAACACCGTTTTAAGTAAACAAACAAATCTTGCAGTCTTTGGCGTACCTGATGAAGTCCTCGGCCGTCCACACAACGGAACCTTCAATCAGTTCATTTTCATCCAATTCCATCATGTCGATGGTCATCTTGCAGACAATCAACTCCACTCCCTCCAGTTGAGCCATCTCCATCAGTTCCGGCAGAGAGGGAATCTTGGCCTTGTCGATCTTTCTCTTCATCATGCCGGTAGCGATTTTCGACATGCCCGGCACCGCGCCCATCACTCCGGGGGGGATGAACCTGGCCTTTTCGATACCCCCTTTACGGGCCAGGTTGATGCCCATAAAAGTGTAAAACACCTTTGCCTCCATGCCTTGCCGGGCGGCATTGATTCCCAAAATGAGTGACGGATAGGCGCCATCCAAGGTATCCTTTGAGCAGATAAAGGCGGCTTTTTCTTTTGTGGCAGTCATGATTATTCTCCTTAATGTTTTTGCAGAAATTGTTTTTGGTCTATCAGTCGACCCAGACTTTAAAGACCGGGCCGCACCGTGTTGCTCTCGGTTAAAAACTAATCAGGCGGAAGGCTAAACTCTTGCCTTTACTCCATCCTGCAAAAAAGCTCCCGGGTAATGGCTGTAAGTTGCAGCAGTCGTGGATCCCGCAGGCGGTAAAAGACCTGCTGCGCCACCCGGCGGGACTCCAGGATTTCTTTGTCCCTCAGCAAACTAAGGTGCTGCGACACGCTGGATTGACTGATGCCCACGGCCTTTTCCAACTCCTGCACCGACAGCTCCCCTTCTCCCAGGAGATGGATGATCATCAGGCGGATGGGGTGTGCCAGCACCTTGAGACACCGCGCCGCTCTTTCCAAGCGTTCTCTCATATATTCGTTATTCATAATATTCATATATAATAATAAATATGAATTAGTCAAGAAATTCTCTGCACTCAGAAAATTTTTTCCCCTGGACCTTTGCCCATGGATATAATGATGATTAGAAAAGTGGGTATCAACAACCGCCTTGCCAAGGTGAGCGGGATTCAGCAGGAGGGTAGCCATGTCCAAGACAGTCTTGTGGCTCATCATCGTCTTCACCATCTTATTCATTATTGGGGTCAACAGCGGTGAAGTGGCCTACCTGATGAATCTGGGAAACACTATCTGACTAGCATGTATCGGGGTGGGATGATGACCAAGGTCACCGGTCCAGGCCCCGCTGGCATTGGGTGCCAATGCCTGAATGCTGTTTCGCTATAGCTGCTCGATATCTTATTAGGGATTCTTGCCAGCGGGAGGTTGTCTATGCCGAAGCAGTTCTTATTGCTCATCATTTTCTTTACCGTTCTATTTATTATAGGAGTTAACACCGGCGATCTCACCTATCTGCTGAACCTGGGCGCCACCATCTGCCTGTCCTGCATCGGAGTCGGCTGATGCCCCGCCTCCGCTGGTTGATCCAAACCCTGGTGGCGTTCGGGACCAACGCCTATCTCCTTTTCCCCTTCGGAGGCTCGGTTATCTATCAAGGGCCCTTGAAGGCGGTGTGCCATCCCGGCCTCAACTGTTACTCCTGTCCAGGCGCCCTCTTGTCGTGTCCGGTGGGGGCCTTCCAGAATTTCATGGCCAGCCTGCGCTTCAGTACGGGTGGCTTTCCCCAAATGGGCGTCATCGTGGTGGGGTACCTAGGTTTTATTGGCAGCGTGGTAGGCCGGTTAACCTGCGGCTGGATCTGTCCGTTCGGTTTCATCCAGGACCTGCTCCACAAGATCCCCACCCGGAAATTTTCCCTATGGAAACCCCTACGCTGGGGGAAGTACGCAGTATTGGGGTTGACGGTGGTGGCCATGCCGATCTTCCTGGTGGATAGCTCCGGGTTGGGTCACCCCTGGTTCTGCAAGCTCATCTGTCCCGCCGGCACCCTGGAGGGGGCTATGCCCCTGCTCCTGTTGAAGCCCAGCCTGTGGAGCACCGTGGGCTGGGCCTTCTGGAACAAGCTCACCATCCTTATCCTGATCCTCATCGGCGCCATTCTCATCAGCCGGCTCTTCTGCCGGGTGATCTGCCCCCTGGGCGCCTTTTACGGCCTGTTCAGCCGGATCAGTCTGGTGCAACTGGAGTTCGTCGAAGGCAATTGTGTGGAGTGCGGCGCCTGCTCCCGCAAGTGTCCCACCGGGTTGGTGCCCAACAAAGAAATTGACAGCCCTGAGTGCATCATGTGCCTTAAGTGCGTGGACTCCTGCCACTTCCGGGCCCTGGATTTCGGCATTCGGCGTCCGCCGGGAAAACCGGTTAAAGTCAAGCGCGCCGCCTCTCCTTTATAAGCTGAAGAAAAAATGCTTGACACCTTCCGGATTTTATTCATAATTAATTAAGTAATTTCACCGGGATAGCCGGAGGAGATCAAGCATGGCCCTCACCAAGGAAAAATTGATCAGCCGCTTACAGACGCAGGTAGGTTTAAGCAAGCAAGAATCACGTTCCGTGGTGGAACGGGTCCTGGACATTATGAAGGAATCCCTGGCCGTGGGAGAGGATCTGCTCATCAGCGGCTTTGGGAAATTTTCGGTGCGGCAAAAGAATGCCCGCCGGGGCCGCAACCCTCAAACCAAGGAAAATCTCATCCTCCGCGCCCGCAAAGTCGTGGTGTTTAAAACCTCCGGGGTGCTGCGCAATCGCATCAACGGGGACTGATTCACCTTAAGAAACTCGCCGCATCGCTAAAGGCCTAGGGCTCGGCAATGATTCCCCGTCGCCCTACGCCATTCCAGCCGTTCAGGCACGCATCATAACGCCCCCGTTGACCGGGTAACCCGGTCAAGGAAGGCCACGCTGATGAAACCCGGGTTGCAAAGTTTATGTGACTTTAAATGCAGCCGCCGGAACTTCATCCAGGCCGGCGCGGGGGCCTTGGCGCTCCTGTCACTGCCCGCCTGGCCGGCCCCGGCCCGCGCCCAGGCCATGCAATACGGCTTCATAAGCCCGCAGCCCGCCGCCTTTTATCGTCGCCTGGACAAAGGCCTGGTGCAGTGCCAACTTTGTCCCCGAAATTGCGAAGTCCTGCCCGGCGACCGGGGCGAGTGCGGCGTCCGGGAAAACCGGGAGGGCACTTATTATAGCCTGGTGTACGGCAACCCCTGCGCCGTCCACCTGGACCCCATCGAAAAAAAACCTTTCTTCCATGTCTTCCCTGGCAGCCAGTCATTTTCCATCGCCACCGCGGGCTGCAACCTGCATTGCAAGTTCTGCCAGAATTGGGAAATTTCCCAGACCCGGCCGGACAAGACCTACAATTTCGATCTACCCCCGGAAAAAGTGGTGGCGGAAGCTAAGGAGAACCGTTGCCTCTCCATCGCCCACACCTACGTGGAGCCCATCATCTTCTATGAATATATGCGGGATGTGGGCCGTCTGGCCAAATCCGCAGGAATTCTCAATACCTGCCATTCCGCGGGCTATATCAATCCCGAACCCCTGGAAGAACTGGCGCCGCTGTTGGACGCGGCCTGCATCGATCTCAAGGCCTTTGACGGCAAGTTTTACCGCGATCTGGTGGACGCGGAACTGGAACCGGTGCTGAATACCCTGAAAATCCTGCGCCGCCATAAAGTCCACGTGGAGATCGTCAACCTGGTCATCCCGCAGTTCAACGATCAGCCGGAAACCATCAGCCGCATGTGTAACTGGATTAATGCTGAGCTGGGGCCGCTGACGCCGGTGCATTTCTCCCGGTTTTATCCCCTGTACAAGATGCTCAACCATCATCCCACCCCGGTGAGCAGCCTGGAGCGAGCCCGGAACCTGGCCCAAAAGGCCGGCTTGCAGTATGTCTATATCGGCAACCTGCCGGGCCATGAGGCCGAAAATACTTACTGCCACAATTGCCACAAACCGCTTATCGCCCGCCGGGGCTACCAGATCGGCGAGATGCACCTCAAGGACGGCAAGTGCGCTTACTGCGGCACGGTTATTCCGGGCATTTGGGGAAAAGCTTAGTTTCCTGTTTCTGATAGATAATCCAGAACAACAAAAGGAATGCAAATGTACAAATCCTTTGTTCTTATCAAGAATTTGAGATCAAATTCTAACGAACTCAATTTTTCTGAGTTTAGATTGACTAAGATTCAGCAGTATGCAGGCCATGATGATCTAAAAAAAGCTCAAAAGCTATTCTCAAAAGGGGTTCCCCTTTATGGTGATTGGGTCTATGAAAGAAGCTATCCTGATATAGTACTAGATGATTTGACGGATATAATTCCAAATGATGTTGAAGATACCCTTTTGCTATTAAGATTATTTAAAGTAGGTGATTTAGTATTTACAAACCATTGCATAACAGAACAAGATGAACCTATGTTCCGTCAATTGCCATATAGAGTTATGGCAGATATTCGTCCATTCCAAAAGTATGAGCTGGAAAATGAGGAATGCTCTGAATTTGATAAATTTTCATCTGAAATGATGTCTCAAAATAATTGGGATTCCGCTTGGTTTCAAACAGCCCGTCGCTTCTTCCTATATGGAAGTAGTAAGTATTTCAATTCAATCAAGAATGAGGTAGATCGCATTGTCGATTACATGATAGTTATGGAGTCTATCTTGGTCACTGAGAATAATTTTGTTGGAAGACGTTTAAGAGAAAGAGCAGCTTCATTACTTAAGAACCCTGATATATATGACAATGGTATAAAGAGTCTTTTAAGGGATTTCTATAAAGTCAGGTCGAAAATAGTCCATGGCGACGATATTTCCTCTTTCAAGGATAGCATTCGAGATAAGCAAATTATTAATAAGTTCGAGTCCATTGTAAGAGAAATAATTAAGGAAGCTATTAAGTCGGTTCCTGAGGGTGAAGAGAATAGAAAGGTGTTTCTAAAGCGGCTTTTTGATGTATGTGATGGGGATAGAGCTACAAAAGTTTATCAGGACTTCTGCGCTATCAAAGATGCAACTGAGAAAAACAGGTGCTTTGATTCAATCTCAAAACACCTTTGATAATCAGTTCTTTTTTACCGAAAACCGAAAACTGAAAACCATGTCTTTCCGCTGTGGCATCAACGGCCTGCCTAGCACCGGCAAAACCACCATCTCCAATGCCCTGGAAGGGGAACTGCAGGAATTTTCCCCGGAGGAACGCCAGGAATTTCTAGCCGAATTAGGTCTTACAGAAACCGGCATTGCCCGCCTCGTCCGGGAGTCCTCCCGCCTGTTGGGGCTCGTAACCTTCTATACCATCGTCGGCCCCGAGGTACGGGCCTGGCACATGCCTGTCGAGACGCGGCTCCCCGGGCCGCCGGCCAGGTCCATTCCGACATGGAAAAAGGCTTCATCCGCGCCGAAGTTATGCGGTTCGCCGACCTTGACCGGCTGGGCTCTACTGCTAGGGTCAAGGAGGCCGGACTGCTGAAAGTGCAAGGCCGGGATTACCTCGTGGCCGACGGCGACATCCTCCTGTTTCGCTTCCAGCGTTGAGCGCCAGTCCGCGGCATTTGCTTTTTATGCAACTTTGTGATAAAAATAATGCGGAAAGGAGGTGGAAAAGAATGTTCCAAATTGGCCAGTTGGCCGTTTACCCGGCCCACGGAGTCGGCAGGATCGAATCCGTCCAAGAACGCGCCGTCTCGGGAAATGATCAGGAAAAATTCTACATCATGCGCCTCCTTGACAGTGACATGATCATCATGATACCTACCGGCAATGCCCGGAACATCGGACTTCGAAATATAATTGATCTTCAGGCGGTCACCGAAATTCATGAAATCCTGCGTCACCGCCCCTCTCGCGTAAACAATCAGACCTGGAACCGCCGGTACCGGGACTACATGGATAAAATCAAGACCGGCTCCCCTTTCCGGGTGGCGGAAGTTTTGCGCGATCTGACCCTTCTCAAAACCGAAAAGGATCTCTCCTTTGGCGAGCGCAAGATGTTGGATACTGCCAAGAACCTCCTGGTTAAAGAACTTTCATTGGTAAACAACTCAAACGAAGACGATATTGAAGCAGAACTCCTGGCGTTATTGGAAGCCGGCGAATAATTACCTTTTCCCAGCAGTACATTAGATTAGACCGCAATTTCCGGAAGTTCATCATGTTTTCCACGGCAAGGAGTGCCGGGACATGAATTCTAAAGCGACGTCGACCGCGACCCCCCTACGATCCGGCGTCGGGGGTTCATCGTCCCCCCTTGAATTATTCCTATGAAAGGAGGTGATATCTCCGTGCTACAGAAGATGGTCACCGGGGCTATCCTGGGGGCTATTTGTGCGGTCAGCGGATACCTGATCGCCTCACAAATCCCACAATTGGATTATTTATGGTGGGCCGGTTACGCCGGCGCCGCGGCGGGTCTGGCCATAGCCGCACTCACCTTAGGGCTTGAGCAGGTCATCAAGCGCATCCCTTTAAAAACCATTATCGGCAGCACCCTGGGCCTGTTAATCGGCCTGGGCATAGGCAAGCTGGCCAGTTACCCCTTCGACAAATACCTGGAACTTCCTAACCTGCAAATTCCTTTATACATCTTTTTTTCTGCAATCTTTGGTTATATCGGCTTGGTGTTAGGGGGTAAGAAAATGTCTGAGGTCAGCACCCCTTACTTTCTCGACCCTGCCAGCAAAACCCCGCGTCATGCTTTGAAGATTCTGGATACCAGCGTCATCATCGACGGCCGTATTGCCGACATCGCCGAAACCGGCTTCGTGGACGGCACTTTCATTGTGCCGAAATTTGTCCTGGAGGAGTTGCAGTACGTGGCCGATTCCTCCGACGACCTGCGTCGTACCCGGGGCCGCCGGGGATTGGACATTTTGAAACGGCTCCAACAACAAAACCCTCTCCGGGTGGAGTTTATCGAAGACGATATCCCCAAGGCCGCCGGGGTGGACTCCAAGCTGGTGGGCCTGGCCTTGAAACTGCGGGCCAAAATCATGACCAATGACTTCAATCTCCACAAGGTGGCCGAACTCCAGGGAATTGAAGTTCTGAATATCAACCAGTTGGCCAATGCCATGAAACCCGCGGTCCTGCCCGGCGAAACCCTGCACGTCCAGATTCTCCGGGAGGGAAAATCCCAGGGCCAGGGGATTGCCTATCTCGATGACGGCACCATGGTGGTAATCGAAAATGCCCGGCGCTATATTGGCCGGGAGGTAGAGGTAGCCGTCACCAGCGTCTTGCAGACCACCGCGGGACGTATGATCTTTAGCGAAATCAAAAACGGCGGCGCCGCCATCCGGAAAGTGTAAGTTCTCTTCGAAGGGAGGGCTGGGGGGATTTTTTATAGGGGATACCCCCTCCCTCCCCTCAAAGTTTTCTACCCAACCCCCTGTATGGGATTATTCAGTAACATAGGGCGGGCCGTGCCCGCCGTTTCGCTCATGTTCAATTCATGGAATCTTCTGAAACCCTGGCCTTCACCGTGACCGCTCCAGAGGCCGGCACTCGCCTGGACCAGTTCCTGGCGCTGCAATTAGGCTGGTCCCGGGCCCGGCTACAAAAGCTCCTCAAATCCGGCCTGGTTTTGGTCAACAATCGACCCCGCCCAGCCTCTTACCGGGTGCGAACTGATGACGGCGTCGTGGTGACGGTGCCGAAGCCTTCACCCAGCCACCTGGCCCCCGAAGCCCTGCCCCTGACGATTCTCTTTGAGGATCAAGATATCCTGGTGGTGAATAAACCCCCGGGGCTGGTGGTCCACCCCGGCGCCGGCCACCGGGACGGCACCCTGCTCAATGCCCTGGTGCACCACTGTCCCGACCTTAAAGACATCGGCGAAGTAAGCCGCCCCGGCCTGGTGCACCGCCTGGACAAAGACACCAGCGGCCTCCTCGTGGTGGCCAAAACCGCGCTGGCCCACGCGGCCTTGGTGGCCCAGTTCCAGGTGCACGCCATCACCAAGATATACCAGGCCCTGGTCTGGGGGCGCCTGCCGGAAGCGGAAGGCCGCATCGAAAAAGAGGTGGGCCGCCATCCCACGGCGCGTCAGAAGATGAGCGTCCACGCCCGCCGGGGCAAACCCGCGATCACCTTCTGGAAGGTCATCAAGGAATTTCCCGGCCCCCTGACCCTGGTGCAGCTTTCGCCTCAGACCGGCCGCACCCATCAACTGCGGGTCCACCTGGCCTCCGAGGGCCACCCGGTCCTGGGCGACGCCACCTACGGCGGTGGCGTCAGCCGCCTGGCGGGCCACCCGGCCCTTACGGGGCTCAAAGGTCTGGTGCACCGCCAGCTCCTCCACGCCTGGCGCTTAGGCATCACCCACCCCCGCACCGGGGAGCCCCTCACCTGGGAAGCGCCCCTACCGGAGGATTTTCAGGCGGTGCTGGACAAGTTGGAAGACTTGCATTAATTTAGGAACAGGACTCATAAATGAGGAGTAATCCATGGAACCCGCAATAGACGAGCTGATGACAAAAATTAAAGTCATTGCCCAGGGGCCAAACGCCAAACTACTGTGCAAATTGGTAGATGTTCTCTATGAACAAGCAGAGCGGCGGGAAAAGTATGACGAAGAGCCTTTCTCACCGGAAGATCTGATAGCCATACAAGAAGGAGAAGATGCCTTCAAACGAGGTGAATTTATCAGTCTGGAAGATTATGAAAAGGAACGCGGTTTGTGAGCTACCACGTTCAATTATCACTGCCTGCGAAAAAACAATTAGACAGATTGGATCAGGTGACTGCAAGGCGTTTGGACGATCGCCTTAAAGAATTAACCTTAGACCCTTATTCGACCAGAATCTCAAAGGCAGTAAAAATGGAGGCGGGACAACGCACTTCTAGGGTCGGGGATTGGCGCATTATTTATCGAGTTAATGAAATAAACCTGGAGATTATCGTTATTGCCTTTCTTCCTCGGGGAAAAGCCTATCGGTAGGCTGCCCTGGGCTCAAAACTTCAAATTCCTGGTCCAATGTCACTCCTGAAAACCTGACCTGGGCTTCACCCACCCCCGCACCGGCGAGCCGCTCACCTGGGAAGCGCGCCGCTCCCGGAGGATTTTCAGGCAGCATTCGAATTTTTGGAGGAACTTGGTTAAGGCTAATATGCTAAAAATCGCCATCACCGGAGGGGCCGGGTCCGGCAAAAGCACCGTGGCCCGGATGTTTAAAGAACTCGGGGCCGAGGTCTTGGATGCCGATGCCGTGGCCCGGGATGCGGTGGCGGTGGGCACCCCGGCCTGGCAGGAGCTGCGCCGCCTCTATAGCGAAGATTTCTTTCATCAAAATGGCTCGCTGAACCGATCTAAATTAGCAGACCTGGTCTTTTCCGACCCGGAGGCCCGGCGCCATCTCAATGCTCTCATCCACCCTTTAGTGGCCCAAAAATTGCAAAGCCAAGTGGTAGACCTGGAACATCGTGGCGTGGACCTGGTGATGGTGGAGGTGCCGCTGCTGTTTGAAACCGGCCGGGAGCGATTCTTCGACCTGGTCATCGTGGTCGCAGCTTCTCAAGTCGATCAAATCCGGCGCCTTGAGACCCGGGACCACCGGGGGCAAGAAGAGATTCAGGGAATTTTGCAGGCCCAGTGGCCTCTTCAAGACAAAGTGGCCCGGGCGGACTACGTGGTGGATAATGGCGGGGACCAGAGTTATACCTGGGAGCAAGTAAAAAACATCTGGGAGGAACTACAAAAAATCCGCTTGACAGGGGGAACTAAAAAGGTTAGCGTCCATAATAACCTTCCCTAGAAGAAATCTACTGGCCTTATAAGTAAAAATTAAGGAAAAACCCCGTACATCCCCTTGGCGTTAGTGGGAACCTGTCTGCCCTTCTATCCCTCATTGCGGCCTTGAGCCGCAGGTAGTAGCCGTCCAGACGCGGGTCACACGACATATTATTCGAGCGATAATTAAACTTATAGATATCCATAACTGAACAACACCTGGTGTCGGATGCGTGGATATGCGTGAACAAGAGGTAATAATGAATTTATCTGATTTGAAACACAAGAAAATCAATGACTTAGCTTCGCTCGCCCGAGACCTCAGCGTGGAAGGCGCAGCCGGGATGCGCAAACAAGAGCTGATCTTCGCAATCCTCCAGGCCCAGGTGGAGAAAAACGGAGTCATCTCCGGCGGCGGAGTTTTAGAAATCCTGCCGGACGGCTTCGGGTTCCTCCGGGCCCAAGATTATAATTATCTCCCAGGCCCCGACGACATCTATGTCTCGCCCTCCCAAATCCGCCGCTTTAATCTGCGCACCGGGGACACCATCGCCGGACAGATTCGCCCCCCCAAAGAAGGGGAGCGTTACTTCGCCCTCCTCAAGGTTGAAACGGTCAACTTCGAAGACCCTTCCGTAGCCCGGGACAAGATTCTCTTTGACAACTTAACGCCCCTGTATCCCGACCAGCGTTTAAAACTTGAAACAGCCCCGGACAACTTCTCCGCCCGAATCATGGACCTGATGACCCCGGTGGGCATGGGCCAGCGTGGTCTCATCGTCGCCGCCCCCCGCACCGGCAAAACCATGCTGCTCCAGAATCTGGCCAACAGCATCGCCACGAATCACCCCGAGGTCGTGCTCATCGTGCTGCTCATTGACGAGCGGCCCGAAGAAGTGACGGACATGCAGCGCAGCGTCAAGGCTGAAGTGGTCAGTTCCACCTTTGATGAGCCACCCCAGCGCCACATCCAGGTGGCCGAGATGGTCCTGGAAAAGGCCAAGCGCCTGGTGGAACACAAGCGTGACGTGGTTATTTTGCTCGATTCAATCACCCGCCTGGCTCGGGCCTACAATACCGTGGTGCCGGCCAGTGGCAAGATCCTTTCCGGCGGCCTTGATGCCAACGCCCTCCAGCGCCCCAAGCGTTTTTTCGGCGCCGCCCGCAACATCGAAGAAGGCGGCAGCCTGACCATCATCGCCACTGCCCTCATCGAGACCGGCAGCCGCATGGACGAAGTCATTTTCGAGGAATTCAAGGGCACCGGCAACATGGAGATTCACCTGGACCGCAAGCTCACCGAGAAGCGAGTCTTCCCGTCCATCGACATCAATCGCTCCGGCACCCGGAAGGAAGAACTGCTGCTGGCCCCGGTGGACCTCAACCGCATCTGGATCTTACGGAAGCTGCTGTCACCGTTAAGTCCGGTGGACAGCATGGAATTCTTGCTGGAAAAGCTGCGGGGGACCAAGAACAACGCCGAATTTCTGGGGGCTATGAACCGCTAACCATATAGCATTTGCCAAAAGTTTTTTCCTCTAATTCTCCTCTCCCCTTGTGGGAGAGGGTAGGGTGAGGGGTTAATAAGAAAAAACTTTTGGCAATGAGTATAATCTCTCACAACAGCAAAGAAAAAGGGCGCATCTCGGTGCGCCCTTTGGTTTTTGGCTGGCGTCAAAAACTACCTCAAGCACTCCTTTTGAGTCCCTCTTTTTCTACCCAGTGAGGTAATGCCGCTTTCGTGGCTTCACAATAAAGAGTCTCAGGAGCAATGTCTATTTCGTTATCCCAGGTTATTACTCCAAGTTCATGATTTATCACAAATTTCTTGAAATTTTCCAGGTCTGCCAATTTGCGAAAAATTCCACCCTTTCCGATATAACCGGCAAAATCAACAATCCCGGTTTTCCCATTGGCAAAACATAGTTTTATTCTATAATCTCCAACATATTCGGCGGAGACAACATCATAATATTTGTTACTCATTAATTGAGTATTCCAACCGAAAACTGAAAACCGAAAACGGTATTACACCCAGGTATTCTCCTTCTTGTTCCAGTTTTTCTTAATTTCTTCCTTATCTTTTTTGGTGGCCCCGAAAGCCGACTCGCACACCGACTCCCATTTATGGGGATCGGAGCGGAAGTCCTTCTTATACGGACTGTTGGCCGAATCTTTAACAAATATGGTGGGCATGCTGATGAGACGCTCCACCTCGCCGCCGCAGATCTCACAAACGGACAGCGGCGGATCGCTCATTTTCTGTTCTGCTTCAAATATATGACCGTGTTCCTTGCACTTATACTCATAGGTAGGCATGTGGCACTCCTTTCAGGTCTTGCCTAAATGCTTGACAGATATACCCGGTGACGCTAATTATAGATAACTATCGCTTATTTATTAACAGATTTTTCGCCCCAGGCCAAGCACTGATTACCGTGGCTCGCCCCGGAAGCAGCCCATGCCGATGGCGGCGGCTCTCCGACCATTATCTTCTCATGATCTTTTAAAGAGGCTTCTATGAAAATTCCCGCCCTCCAATCCGTTACCGTCGAAATCCTGGTGGACAACTTTTTCGATGTCTTTGAGCCTTCCCGCCCGGGCATCGTCGAGCGGGTGGTCCCCGGCCGTCTTAAAAAACCCCTGGTAGCCGCCCACGGACTGGCTTATCTCGTCACTCTGAATCACCAGGGCAAAACGAGCCGTATCCTCATGGATGCCGCCAACGCTCCCCTGCCCCTGTTCAACAACCTGGAAGCCCTGGAACACGATATCAACGACATCGACGCGGTAGTCCTGAGCCATGGGCACCCCGATCACTACGGCGGACTCCTCGAATTCCTGGCCAAACGCAAAGGCTCCGACATCCCGGTTTATCTCCATAACGATGTCTTCCTGCCCAAGGTCCTGGTGACCCCCCGGGGCCGCATCGGTCCGTGGGCCCTGGATTTAGGACAGGTGCTGGCCGCAGGTGTTGAACTCCATGAAAATCAGGGGCCTGAGCTGGTCCTCGGGCAAGCCCTGCTTACCGGCACGGTGGAGACCACCACAACCTATGAAAAACCGCTGCCCAGCTTCCGGCGCAAGGTGGGCGATAAAGATGAGCAGGACCTCTTCCCCGACGAGCAGGCCCTGGTGGCTGTGGTTGAAGGCCGGGGTCTGGTGGTCATCGGCGGCTGCAGCCACCCCGGCATCGTCAACATGGTGAAATACGCCCAGAAACTCACGGGCATCCAGACGGTCTCCCTGGTCTTGGGGGGCTTCCACCTCACCCCCCATGGCGATACCGTGATTCAACAGACCATCGATGGACTGAAAGAACTTAAGCCGGAACTGATCATGGCCGGCCACTGTACCGGCTTCCGGGCCCTTACCAAACTCGCGGTCGCCTTCCCCGATAACTTCATGGTCAGCTGCGTCGGCACCAAGGTCATGGTGGTAGGAGGATAGCTGTCTTGGGGAGGGGGCAGGGATGTGAATCCCTGCCCCTCCCCCCAAGAGGATGATCCATGGAAAACCTGACTCCTGGCGAAGAAACCATGATCGCGGCCCTGGCCCGCCAGATCAAAGACGGCGATTGGGCCGCCTGTGGGACGCTCTCGCCTATGCCCGCCGCGGCCCTGTGGCTGGCGAAGCTCACCCATGCCCCCCGGTCTGAGGTCTTTGTGGCTGGGAGCGTTGACTGGCCCTTTGAAGGCGAATGGCGGGAGTTCTTTGATGTAGCCCAGGACGGCCGGCTTAACGTCTTTTTCTTAAGCGGGGCCCAGATCGACGGGCAGGGCAACATCAATTTAATGGCCATAGGCGAATACGAAAAGCCAAAGGTAAGGCTCCCAGGTGGGGCCGGGTCCGCTATCCTGGCCCACGTGGTGGAGCGGGTGGTGCTGTTCAAAGCCGACCATTCTGCCCGGGGCTTGGTTTCCCGGGTGGATATCCTTACCGCTCCGGGCTATACCCCGGAGTTGAGCCCCTGGCAGCGACCTGGCCGTGCCACCTGCCTCATCACCCCCAAGTGCGTTTTTGATCTGTTGCCACCAGCCCTGCCAAAGCTTAAAAGCCTGCACTCCGGCGTTACTTTCGCGGAGGTGCAGGAGCTTACAGCCTTTGCGTTTCAGGTGCCGGACCAAATTCCGGCCACGCCGCACCTGGACCCCGAAACCCGCCGCTTGCTTTATGGTCCCGTCAAAGATAAGCTGGCCCAGGCCTACCCTCAATTTGCGGCCCGGCTGACTTAGGACTCTAGGGTGGCGTCCCAGGTTTATCTTACAAAAGTTTTAAGTCCTCTGACTCCCTCCCCCTTGATGGGGGAGGGCTGGGGTGGGGGTGAAATTGTTGGGAATCACGGTAAATTATCCCCCTCCCCCCAACCCCCTCCCACGAGGGGAGGGGGAGTTATAAGGACCAATATATTGTCCGGTATTTCTCAGACACAACTCAAGTTTCGCACCAAGTAACGGCGAAATAATATTAATATTGTATTCAAGAAAGTAGGAGAGTTAAACTTCTGCCAAGACTACTATGTTAAATATTCTTAAAACCCATTTTGGCTTTGATCAATTTCGTCCTTTGCAGGAAGAGATTATTAAGTGCGTGATTTCGCAAAGAGATGCCTTTGTGCTGATGCCTACGGGGGGAGGAAAGTCGCTGTGCTATCAATTACCGGCGCTCATCCTGCCGGGAGTGACCTTGGTTATTTCACCCCTCATCGCGCTTATGAAAGACCAGGTGGACGCCCTCAAGGCCAATGGCATTCCGGCTGAATTTATTAATAGCACCTTAACTCGCCCTGAAATTGATGAAATTCAAACCGAAGCGCGCAATGGCAAAATCAAAATCCTTTATGTGGCGCCTGAACGCTTGATTATGCCTGAATTTCAGCAGTTCTTGAAGACCATTAATGTCAGTCTGATTGCTATTGACGAATCCCATTGTATCAGCGAATGGGGGCATGATTTTCGTCCCGATTACCGCAATCTTCACCTGCTGAGAAAGATTTTCCCCAAGGTGCCGGCGATGGCGCTTACAGCCACTGCCACCAAGAAAGTGCGGGAAGATATCATTTACCAGTTGTCACTTGATAAAGCGGAAATTTTCATCTCCAGCTTCGACCGTCCCAATCTTTCCTATGCAGTGTTTCCCAAAAAAGGTTCTTACGATCAACTGATTCAAATGTTACGGGAATGCCAGAATGAATCAGCAATCATTTATTGTTTTTCCAGGAAAGAAACCGAACATCTGGCCGCGGATTTGAGGCAGGAGGGGTTTAAGACGCTGCCTTATCACGCCGGGTTAGAAAGCGAGGCGCGCAGAACTAATCAAGAGAAATTCATTCGAGACGAAGCGCAAATTATCGTCGCGACGATTGCTTTCGGGATGGGGATTGACAAGCCGGATATTCGTTTGGTTATTCACTATCACCTGCCCAAATCCATTGAAGGCTACTACCAGGAAACGGGCCGCGCCGGACGCGACGGACTGCCGAGCAAGTGCGTTCTGTTTTTCTCCTACGGCGATATAATTAAACAGCAGTATTTTATCCGGCAGATAGAAAATGAGACCGAGCGTAAGAATGCGTATCGCAAACTTGACCAGATGGTTGAATATTGTGAGCTGGCAACCTGCCGTCGTTCTCATTTACTTTCATATTTTGGCGAAGATTATCCACAAGATAAATGCAACGGCTGCGATATTTGTTTCTCACCAACAGAAGATTTTGATGCAACCATAATCAGCCAAAAAATTATGTCGGCTATTATTCGAACAGGGCAACAGTTTGGGGTAAATTATATTATCGACGTTCTGCACGGAGCCAAGACTAAAAATATCATTGAACGCGATCATCATAATTTATCAGTGTACGGTATTGTAGATGATTTTTCCAAGGAAGATTTAAGGCGCATTATCAGTCAGTTGGTTTATAAAAAGCTGATTGTCAAAGGCGGCGATGGATTTCCTATTCTTGAATTAGGCCAGAGTGGAATGGATTTTTTGAAGGAGCGGCAAGAAATCCGTTTGCCTAAACTTAAAGCTATCGCAAAATCTCTGCAACAACGTGCAGCGGTTGACACCGAATACGATATAGACCTCTTTGAGAAACTGCGTCTCTTGCGGAAAAAATTGGCGGATGAACAAGGGGTTCCACCTTTTGTCGTCTTTGGCGATCTGGCTCTGCGCCAGATGGCTTTATACCTGCCTCAAAGCGAAGAGAACTTTTCAAAAATCAGCGGCGTGGGCGAGGCCAAGCTTAAGCAATATGGGAAAATATTTACAGAGGTTATTCAGACTTACGCCAAGCAAAATAATCTCAGCGAAAAAGATGTTCCCGTGAAAAGATCGGCAAGATCGCAACGGCCAACTCGTCTGGGATCAACCTATCGGGAAACCCAAAAACTGGTTCTTAAAAAAATGTCAATCGAGAAAATAGCGACTATGAGAGGATTTTCAACCTGCACCATAGTATCTCATATTGAAAAGTTGGTCAGCAGCGGAGAAAAAATTGATATCAACTACTTAAGGCCGTCGTCCGAGAGATTCGAAAAAATAAAAGCTGCATTTCAGGGATCTGGCGGTACAGCTTTGTCGCCCGCTCTTGAAATGCTCGGCGAGCTATTTTCATATGAAGAATTAAAAATAGCCAGGCTATTCATAAAATCGTAGAAATCTAACTTCTGCGAGTGGAGTTAAGCCATGTGTGAACTTTTTGCCATGTCGGCGGGCTATCATTACACCGCCCAGGAATACCTGCCTTTGTTTGCCGACAAGGCCCGAGACAATATGAGCGGCTGGGGCATCGGCTTTTTCCGGGAAGGACAGGTCCACATCGAAAAGTCCTGCGAAGGCATCTACGCTGGCGGCCACGTGCATGACAGCTTCCAGCGCCTGGCCCGGGTGATCGGCAGCCGCATCATCATCTCCCACATCCGCTGCCCCAAAAGCGGACACGAGGCCGAGTCATCGGCGCAGCCCCTCACCGACTTCTTCCTGGACCACCACTGGCTCTTCAGCTTTACCGGAGAGGCCCCAAACTGCCACGCTTACGAAAGCCCCCGGCCCTTGATGCGGGATCGGCTCGTGGCCGCCCGGGTCTTCGAATTCGTCCGGGACGGGATGGCAGAGCAGCAGGCTGCCTGGCCAGAAAACAGTCTCTACCAGGCTTTGGCGGTGACCTGCAAGAAACTGCTCCGCCAATATCCAGGCGAATATGCCTTTTTCATGGCCAACGAAACGGTGCTCTTCGCTTTTCTCAACCACGGGGAAATCCTCACCTATCATCCTCCGGGGGCGCCGGGCGAATCCATTGTGCTGACCACGGTCGAAGGCGGCCTCACCCGAGACCCGGGATTCTGGCACGCCTATCCCAATGAGAACCTGGATCACGGCCAGATCCTCATTATATCCGGGGCTGACCTCCTTTACCTGGGCCACGTCTGATGTGTGACCTTTTCGCCCTGTCCGCCTCACACCATTTCACCGCGGCCACCTCGCTGCCCTTGTTCGCGGTCCGGGGCCGTAAGAACGTGCATGGCTGGGGGATAGGGTTTTTCCGCCAACGCCTTCCGGTGGTGGAGAAATCCGGCGACCAGGTTTTCGCCGATGGTCGGCTCCATGTGTCTTTCCAACGGCTGGCCCGGGTGGTCAACAGCCCCATCATCCTGGCCCATATCCGTTATAAATCCAGTGGCGAAGTGGACGACTGCCACGCCCACCCCTTCGTCCTGGATTTTTGGGGTCAATCCTGGATCTTCGCCCATAACGGCAAGGCCCCGGCTATCGAGCTTTACGCCTCCCCCAACACACCGGGGCTCGAAGCCACCAGCGATTCTGCCCGGGCCTTCGAGTTCTTGCGGGATTTTTTCCTCAATGCCGTACCCCGGCGCCCTCATACCCCATTCGTTGCGATTCTCCAGGAGGCCCTGATTCTCTTGCTGCAGCGCTATCCCGGCGAATACAATCTTCTTCTCAGCAATGGTCAGGTTATCTGGGCCTTCACCAACCACCGGCAATTCCTCATGCTCAAGGGCAGCGAAAAGTTAGAAGACGCCCTGCTCCTCACCACCATCGAAGAGGGCCTGAGCTCGGAAAACTGGCAGCGGATGGCTGCCAGAGAGGGCAGTTTGGGACTGCTTCTGTTGATTGCCGGAGGCGACCTGGTTTTGATGGAGGACCTGCTCCCCTGACACACCAGGTTCAAAGATTGCCCGCATAATCCGCGCCAAACCTGCCTCAGCAAGAATTTACAAAAATTTTTTAATATATTGGCAGGCATAGCCGTCTAATATAATGTAAATCGCGGCCCTTAAATGGTTTTGCCCACTTGAGCCTCCAGGCCCCAAAGGGCGGCGAGAGCCGGCAGGCAGAGGCAGGAGTGAGAAAGTTGGTTTTCAATCAATATAAGTTGACCGATCGGTCACCTTGTAACTTGTAATATGAACCCCATAACCTCTCTTTGGGAGAACCGCAATGAAAAAATACCGACAGCCCGCGGGGTTCATGGCCGTCCTGGCCTTGATGTGCGCTCTGGTCTTCGGTCCGGGATTCACCGGTGAAGCTGCGGCCGCGTCGGAAGATGTGGCCATATTTTACGACGACCTGTCCCAGTATGGGCAATGGGTGGAATACGAAAAGTATGGGCCGGTGTGGCGTCCCAGTCAGGTTCCGGAGGACTGGCGTCCCTATACCAATGGGCGCTGGGTCCCCACCAACGACGGTAATGTCTTCGAGTCCGAGGAACCTTGGGGTTGGGCCACCTACCATTACGGCAACTGGATGCCCACCGAGGGCTATGGCTGGGTCTGGGTGCCGGGCAGTACCTGGTATCCCGCTACGGTGGAGTGGCGCAGCAGTCCCGAAAACGAGCCGGTGGACAGCTCTTATATCGGCTGGGCCCCCACCCCGCCTCCCGACTATATGCCGCCCCCAGCTTATGCGCCGCCGTCTTATTATCAAGGAGCCCCCGTCACCGATTCGCTGGCCTCGCCTCTCTGGATTTTTGCCAAAGCCGCCAGCTTTCTCCTGGGTTTCGGCCAACCCTATACACCGGAATATTCTTATGTCACATCCGGAATCCTGGTGCCGGTGACCTATGTGCCGGTCTTTTATAGCCGGACGGTGTTCATTCCCCGGTACGTCACCCCGGCTTATTATCCGCCGGGCTTTTACGGGGTCCGCCGCTTTGGTCCCGGCGCCTATAACATGGGGCCTTCAGTCACCTACATCTCCCGGGTCACCCAGATCAACCAAACCATCATCAACCGGAACATTCACAACAACTCCATTCATATCAACCGGATCCATAATGTGATGCCTCCGGCTCGGGTAATGCGGCGGGATGGTTACATCAATAAGATCATGCCTCCAAATTTGGTCCACGGCCGGCCCTTGCCGCCACCCCGTCCGATAAATAATATCAGGATGGCCCAAGCCAACCTGAATAGGCCTAACTTCTTGCCGCCGCCCCAGGGCATGCCTCGGATCAATACCCAGATTCCTCGCGTTCAACCGATGGCGATTACTCCGGGCCGGGGTCTGCCGGGGACGGCCTTACCTGCCAGGGCCACCATGCCTATAACCCCTCACATGACCCAGCAGATTCAACAACTGCCTCCAAACCAGCAGTTTGTGCCCGGCAAATCCCAGCCTTTCAAACCAGCCGGCGCGACCCCGGCAGGGCCGGGACCCGGCCAACCCGGCGTTCGGCCCCAACCGGGACAGTTCCAACCAACGGGCCAGACCAGACCGGGACCTGGACAGGCCGTTATTCCTGGTCAACCAGGGCATGTCCAACCTGGAGCCACGCCGCCTTCCGGCTACAAACCGCCCGTTAACGGGCCGGGTTACGTGAAGCCAGGGACACGACCCTCTGCTCAACCCAAACCGGGGGAGTTCCACCCAGGGGCTACTCCGAGAGGGACTCCGAGCCCTCCGAGCCCTCCTGGGGCTGCGAAGCCTGGCGCCGTGAGCCCTCCTCAAGGGCCCAGGGCCTTGACGCCGGAACCGCGCCGGCAGCAGGACCTGGAACACCAGAGACTGCAGCGCGGTGGAACTCCAGGCCAGCCCCAACAACAACAGCAGCGTGATCAGGAGCGGTTACGCCAGCAACAACAACTACAGCAGCAGGAACGCGGACGCCAACAGCAGTTACAGCAGCAACAACAAAGGCAGCAACAAGATTTGCAGCGGCAGCAGCAACAACGACAGTTGCAACAAAGGCAGTTACAGGAACGCCAACACCAACAGCAACAAAGACAGCAACAACAGATACAGCGCCAGCAGCAGCAACCTCGGGTACAGCCCCAGGCGCCGCCTCGGGTACAGACTCCACCGCCGCGACCGCAACCACAGGCGGCCCCGAGGCCTCAACCTCAGCCACAGCAGCGCCAGCCACAGCAAAAGGGACAGGAAAAAGAAAAAAAGAAGCAGGAACAATAATCATCACTCCAATATCACCCACACCCATGCAACCCCAGGTCTCGTTCTCGCGGAACGGGGCCTGGGCCTGACCCAAGACCACCCGCTTCCCGGCCTGTTCAGATTTATAGCGCTTGCCAAAAGTTTTTTCCTCTAATTCTCCTCTCCCCTTGTGGGAGAGGGTAGGGTGAGGGGTTAATAAGAAAAAACTTTTGAGCCTCTTGCAAATATCTCCCTGCCTGTCATTCTGAGGGAAAGAAGCAACAGAAGCATCTCATATAGCGTTTGCCAAAAGTTTTTTCCGTAATTAGGAGATACTTTAACACTCCACCCCCCCCTAACCCCCTTTTGGTAAAGGCGGGAACTATAAGGAATTACTTATAAAGTCCCCCTTTGAAAAAGGGGGATTTAGGGGGATTTAAAAATCAGCCAGCGGCATAAATTTATGGCAAACGCTATAAGTGACCAAACGGCTTTTTGCAAGAACCTCTCCTGGCAATAAGTATATTTTAGTATTTCAAAAAAAAGTGGGCGTTACTTCAAAGGGGTAATCAATTCTACCACGCCATCTTTTATGGCATGGTTGCAACCCGGATCATGTCCGCACTTGCAAAAGAAAACCTGTCACCTTTCTCATCATTGCTGGGTCCGTCGCAGTTCTGAGTTTATGCTGTCTCCATGACTTGCCGGGATAAAAACGGTTCACTGCTGGCCAACCTGAGGAAAATCGGCAGACTCCAGCCGTTCCGCCTGTGCCGTGTCCCGGCACGAGGATGCCAGCCCATCAATAATCTATTGATATTAAAGACTAAATATTACGAAAGCCCGGTTATTACCCTGGGACAAGCGCGGGACAAGCGCGTGACAACCTTGGCACTGCCTCGACCGGAACGCGCTTGCACGCGGGTTTAGGCCGGGTGTATGGCGAGGGTACCTTGGCAATGTCCCGGCACATGTGCCGGGTTTGCCCGTCCATTCGGCCCGCGCCCGGCCATTTTCAGCGATTTTTGGGGTAGTTTGGAGGGACTAAAAGCCATTTTTAAACCGTTTTTCTCTGTCATCATGAACGAAGCGCAGGCTCTTATAGTGATTGCCAAAAGAATTTCTTGCAAAATTACCGGACCTTATGTGGTCGCAAGCTTTAGCCTGGTATTGAGAAATTCGCCGGTAGCACAGGCTTTCCAGCCTGTGCTTTTGTCATATATACGGTTTCGACCGTAAAGAGACTTTTGCAAGAGGCTCGTTTGGCAATGAGTATAAGACGGCTTTTCTTTTGGAGAAAGGTTGCGTGGGTATGCCTAGCAGCTTATTATACAACGTGGTATTATCCCCTAGAAGGCGTCAAGGATGGCGCCCCTGCACTTTATCTTGATATGATTACAGTTGGAATCAAGTTGCCATTGGCTCGCTGCTGAGTCGCAGCCATTTTGTCTGAGAGGAGGAAAACATGCCCCATATCAAAGCCATCCGTGCCCAAGAAATCCTGGACTCCCGGGGTCAACCCACCGTATTCGCCGAACTCCTGTTGGACAACGGCCTCCGCACCCAGGCTATGGTGCCTTCGGGCGCGTCCACCGGCGAGAACGAGGCCCTGGAACTGCGGGACGGCGGCCCCCGCTACCTGGGCAAAGGTGTGCTCCAAGCTGTTAAGCATGTCCAGGAGATTATCCAACCGGCCTTGAAGGGTATCAACCCCCTGGAGCAGGCCTTGATCGACGAGACCATGTGCCGCCTGGACGGCACCCCCACCAAAAGCCGCCTGGGGGCCAACGCCATTCTGGCCGTCTCCATGGCCGCGGCCCGGGCCGGAGCCGCAGTCTCGGGGCTGCCCCTGTACCGTTATCTGGGGGGCGCCGGAGCCGCCACCTTGCCTATGCCCATGTTGAACATTATCAACGGGGGAGCCCATGCCGGCAACAATCTGGATATTCAGGAGTTCATGATCATGCCGGTGGGCGGCAAAACCTTTGCAGAGGCCCTACGGATCGCCTCCGAAGTGTTCCATACCTTGAAAAAGGTCCTGGCTTCCAAAAAGCTGGGCACAGGCGTGGGCGACGAAGGCGGGTTCGCTCCGGATTTGCCTTCCCATGAAGCCGCCCTGGACCTCATTAACGCGGCCGTGGAGCAGGCGGGTTACCGGCCCGGCGCCGACGTGGTTCTGGCCCTGGACCCCGCGTCCTCGGAATTTTTCGACAAGGCCACCGGGGAATACGTCTTCAAGAAAGGTGACGGCTCCCGGCGCGATGCCAAAGCCATGACGGAATATTATCGGGGTTTAGCCAACCGCTATCCCATCGTCTCCATAGAGGACGGCCTGGCCGAAGAGGACTGGGACGGCTGGGTGCACCTCACCAAAGAATTGGGTGGCCGGCTGCAACTGG
This sequence comes from Desulfobaccales bacterium, assembly GCA_041648175.1. NCBI lineage: Bacteria > Pseudomonadati > Thermodesulfobacteriota > Desulfobaccia > Desulfobaccales > Desulfobaccales bacterium. Next base: position 394,128 of record JBAZPO010000001.1, read on the forward strand.
TGGGCGACGATCTCTTCGTCACCAACGTCCGCTATCTGCAACGCGGCATCGAAATGGGCGCAGCCAATGCCATCCTGATCAAATTGAACCAGATCGGCACCGTCACCGAGACCCTGGACGCCATCGGCCTGGCCCGCCGCAACGGTTATCGCGCGGTCATTTCCCACCGCTCCGGTGAGACCGAGGACACCTTTATTGCCGACCTGGCCGTGGCTACAGGGGTCGGTCAGATCAAGACCGGGTCCGTGTCCCGGTCCGAACGCATCGCCAAGTATAACCGGCTCATGATCATTGAGACCGAGTTGGGCGCGGCGGCCCGGTTTAAGGATGATTGCTTCTGGGAGGGTAAAAAGTAAGACTGCCAGCCAGAGCCCAGCAACAGGCATTTTATCGTCTGGGGGGGAGCAGGAACTTGATCGAGGTAAACTCCTCCCCCACTTTCTTGATCATCGCGGTCTTTTCGCCGCATCGGTGGCAAATGCTTCCTGCATGACCAGACTTCGAAACCCCGGCACCACCCCTGCCTTGTTCACCTTCTTGAATCAAAAATTCTTTTTTAATATCTGAGAAATGTAAATAATCATGAATTCTGGGCTTGCCGGTGTTTAATTCGGTGAACATGATTCATCCTATAGCCTTCCGTCCGATCCTCACATATCCTCAATTATTCCATTGACGGTACTATTCTAAGAGCTTGCATTCGGCTGGAATGGTAATTGCATGATATTTTATTGCATAGCCTTCAACCCCCGTGTGTGGAATAGAGATGACAATTTCCACAAAGATCATCACCATCGCAGTATTCCTCACCTTACTTCTGGGTACCGGCTCAGCTCTGGCTTTCTTGGTCCCTTTACCCATAGCCCATGGTTTATCAGTCTGGGGAACTAATAAGTAAAATTGCGTTTCTGATTGGCCATGTTATTATTCTTAGCGACAATTAAGTCTGATCTGCCCTCGTAATTGCCCAATTTTACTCTCCAAAAACCTCGTACCAGGAAAGGCCACAACCAGTAACTCTCGGCGCAAACTCTTTGACTTTTGGGTGCCACAGTGCTATTTTTAGAAGCGTTTTAGAAGGCTAGCCTGCATCGCAAGGGGGGAGAAATGGTGCGGCGCATTTGTGGGAATGGCCTGATGGTCATAGTGCTGGCGGCTGTGATAATGCTGCCGGGGATGGCTCGGGGCGCCGAATTTGACGTCAGTAAATTCAACCAGGAAGTGGGACTGCGCTTCGCGTACGGGAAAAATACTAAGAAAGCTACAGTCCAGCTCTACAGTTTACTGCCTCGTTGGGGTATTTTTTTCCTGAAACCAGGTAAGCAAATGGGTCCCTTCGGAGCCTCCTTTGTCATTGAGGGCATCGCCAGCGTCGCCAGCGCCGAAACGACCGGCTTTGAACTTGGGTTCACCCCCCTGCTAAAACTCAGTTGTCTCCTCTTTCCCTCGGTTTTGGCCTTTATCGAGGGGGGCGCCGGGATCATCAGCGAAAGTATTGACAGCCCGGCCCTGGCTCACGCCTTCAACTTCACCCCCCAAGTGGGAGCCGGCTTCGACATTGCTTTGACTTCCCAAACGGCTCTAACCGTGGCTTACCGGTTCCGGCATTCTTCCAATGCCGGTATCTATAAAGAAAATCCCGCCTTTAATGTTAATTTTTTTCAGTGTGGCTTGAATTACTATTATTAATATTTAGCCTTCTGATAGAGCGCGGTGAGGAATCTCCAGATTCTTCATCGCGTTTTCTATCCAGGATTCTCACCGAACCCACCACCTTCCACCATTTCCAACTTCCCAGTAGGTAGTTTTACCGAGGGCCAATTAGGCAGTTTTGCCAGTTGCATGCGGATACTGAAATATTATCTTTTTCATAGGGGATATGATTAGCTACGGGGGGATAGCCTGCAAGACCATCCAAAATCATCCCAGGGTATTTTATGGGATGAAGGGAGGTAATGACATGGTCATCGTCATTTTTTTCGGCGGCATTCTCGCGGGTTTTCTTTTGGGTTTTAGTGGCATGGCCCTCCTGTCCGCCAGGAGCTATCGCCTGCAAGCCGAGGCGCTTCATGAAGCCGCGGCCTATCAACAACTGCCCCCTCATCAAGAGGGCTAAACGGCTGCACTGACCAGACCGTTTCATCAGAAGCCGGGAGGGGCGACATCCAAGGGGTAATCCCGGATGAACGCCTCTGTGCCATCCCTGCCATCGAAACGCTTTTCCCTTCTCCGAAAAAACCTTCCTTGAATCGATTACGGCATTTTCCCCCCTTGACACTGTCAGTAACAATTATTATCTAATAATCAGGTTCCAACAGACTATGGAAAATCTCATCCAACAATTGCGTGACCAAGGTATTGCGGTGACCCCCCAGCGTTTGGCAGTGATGGAGAGCCTCCAACATCGCCGGGACCATCCCACTGCAGAAAATCTCTATCAGGAGGTGCGCCAAAAGCTCCCGGCCATTTCCTTTAACACCGTATATAAAACCCTGGAGATCTTGTGCCAGAAAGGCATGGTGATCAAGGTTAATCCCTTGCACGAAGTGGCGCGCTATGACGGCGAGACCGGGCCTCATGCCCACCTCATCTGCCGGCAGTGCCACCGCATCGTCGATCTTGACTGGCCCCGGGAGGAGTTTCCTGCCCTGGCGCCCCATGACCAACACGGCTTCCAGGTCGAGCACCCATCCCTGATTTTCTGGGGCCTTTGCCCCCAGTGTCAACAACAAGAATCCCACAAGGAGGACTAGTATGGCAATCGAGGTAGGACAGTTATATGTTTGCAAAGTGTGCGGCAATAAGGTGAAGGTAGTTGAGGCCGGCGGCGGCGTGCTGGTGTGCTGCGGCATTCCCATGAAACAGGTAGAAGGTTAAGGGAGGAACGACCCATGAATAAGAGCATAGCTGACCTCAAAGAAGCCTTTGCGGGGGAATCTCAAGCTAACCGTAAGTACCTGGCTTTCGCCGAAAAAGCCGACGCCGAGGGTTATCCTCAGGTTGCCCGCCTGTTTCGGGCTGCGGCGCATGCTGAAACGGTCCATGCCCTGAATCACCTCAGGGCCTTAAAAGCCATCGGCGCCACCGCGGAAAATCTCAAGGAAGCTATAGCCGGAGAATCCGCCGAGTTCCAACAGATGTACCCCCGGATGATTGCCGACTCCCAAGCCGAGGGGCATAAGGAGGCGGAACGCACCTTTACCTATGCTAACGAAGTGGAGAAGGTCCACGCTGCTCTCTATCAGAAAGCCCTTAAAACCATGGAAGACAAGAAATTGGTGGATATGTTCGTGTGCTCGGTCTGCGGTTACACCGCGGAAGGCGAGGCCCCGGACAACTGCCCCGTCTGTAAAGCGGTAAAAAAATTATTTAAACGCATCGATTAGCCACTTATAGCGCTTGCCAAAAGTTCTTTCCTTTTATTCCCCTCTCCCCTTGTGGGAGAGGGTGAGGGGCGGATAAGAAAAAACTTTTGGCAATGAGTATAACCAATTGGGGCGCAGGCATATCTGCCTGCGCCCCAATTACGCCCTCGTTACCAAGTTGCACTTGGGAACGCTACTTTTGGCCCAAGCTCTGCTTGGGCACCGTAAACTGAAAACCGAAAACGGCCTTACTCGGTGGCCTCGCCTGCTTCCGGTTCATGTCCCTCCCCTGCCAGTTTCTCCAAGGCCAGGCGGGCTGCACGTTGCGCCGCCTGTTTCTTGGTGCCGCCTTCCCCTTGGGCCAAGGACACCTCATTGACCCGCACCTCCACCTGAAAATGTTTGGCATGGCCGGGCCCGCTTTCGGCCAGGAGGTGATACGACGGCAAGGCCTTGTAGCGGGCCTGGGTGAGTTCCTGGAGGGAGGTCTTGAAGTCCTGGCCCGGAAGCGCGGTCTCCAAAAGCGGGCTAAACCATGGTTCCGTCAAGCGCGCTACCACCTCCAAGCCGCCGTCCAGATAAACCGCCCCGAGCACTGCTTCCAGGGCATTAGCCAGGAGAGAGGGTTTCTGCCGGCCCTCCTGCCGTTCTTCGGTCCGTCCCAGCAGAAGGTGGTCCCCCAGGCCCAAATTTCGGGCCAGATTTGCCAGTTGCCTGGCATTCACCAGGGCGGCCCGCCCCCGAGACAGATCTCCTTCGGGACTTTGAGGAAACCGGGCCAGAAGCAGGGCGCTCACCACAAGGTCCAGGACGGCATCTCCCAAGAACTCCAACCGTTCATTGCTGACGCCGCTCTCTGGGTTCTCATGGGCATACGAACTGTGGCGCAAGGCCTGGTTGAGCAACTCCAGGTTCTCGAAGCGGTATCCTAGCCGTTGAGCCAGGTTTTCCAGTTCTTGCCTCCTCTCCGGAAGCAGGCCGGTACCCTCTTGTACCACTAGCTCCTCTCCCCCGGCCGCAGGGGTACGGCCGCAAGTTTACCAATGATGTTCAATTGACCCTCCCTTTCCTGAAGAACCAAGGGATTTCGGCACATAAAATCAGGGAAACCCTTATTGGCAGGCATACTCTCGGATTATACCCTATTATCAAGCTCGCCTGCCAACGGTTGATACTGCAGATGACCTACGGTGTCGAGGAGAAACTCCGGTCAAGAAGGAGATGCCATGGATGCCCTCATTCAGGTGATGGAGTCTACGATCGCAGCCCGGGACCCGTATACCGTTAGTCACCAGCAACGGGTAACCCAGATCGCCTGTGCTATCGCCCAGGAGATGGACCTCCCTGAAGACCGGGTCCAGCAACTCCGGATCGCCGCCACGCTGCATGACCTGGGTAAAGTCGCCATCCCGACGGAATTGCTCGCCAGGCCGGGAAAACTCTCGTCCATAGAGTTCGACCTGATTAAGACCCATCCGCAGGTGGCTTATAACATCTTGCAGCCCCTCAAGCTCCCTGCCGATACCACCGAGATCATCTTGCAGCATCACGAAAGGCTGGATGGCTCCGGTTATCCCCAAGGTCTGAAGGAGCCTGACATCCTCTTTGAAGCCAAGATCTTAGGCGTAGCCGATGTCATGGAGGCCATGTGTTCCCATCGGCCTTATCGCCCTGCCCTGGACCCATCCGTCGCCCTGGCAGAACTCTCTATGAACAAAGGGGTTCTCTATGATCCCGCAGTGGTGGAAGCTTGCTTGAAGCTCTATGAGCAAACCCTGCCGGAATCCACAGCATCCACCCCTGGCTTGCTCCCCAGGCTGACCAACCTCACGCAAACGCTGGCTCCCGTGGGAGACTTTTCCCAGGCCCATATTAATCTTACCCACTTGAGCAAACTGCCCCAGACCACCAGTGGCAAGACCTGGAAGTGGGCCAGACTGTTCTCCAAAGACCAGCTTACCTGGATGCCCTTCGGCACCGTCTCCGTCGTTGGCTTGGCTATGGTGTTTGGCTCCCGAGTGTTCTGATAGAACTCTCGTCCGAGCTACCTCCGCGCCGGTAATATCGAGCTGCGTTCATACAGGTAATTATAGTTTTTGTAGGGGCGGACCTATGTGTCCGCTCTCTTGGTGGTCGCACCTGCAGATGCGCCTCCCCTCATACCGGATCGCGTTCATAAAGGCAATTTCAAAGAAGTTAGGCGCCGGCTGACCCAACTTGTCCGAAACCGGCTGGCCTTAAGGGATGGGGATAAAAAGTCCCCCTTTGAAAAAGGGGGATTTGGATTTTCACGGTAAAGCCTGCGGCTGCCAAATACCTGTTTGAACGCATTTCCCTATCATAACTATAGAAAACTCTTCAGGATACAACTTCGTCAGGATTGAATTTTGACGTTTTTCGGTTATCCGGGGTGTTGGTGCGTGAGCAGAGGCACCACCGGCTCGGCCAGGATCTTCGCGCTGATGCCCTTTCCTAAAGCCACGCGGCCTCCGTTGATGCCTACGATGATGAGGCCGCGGTTGTTCTGCAAAATTTCCAGTTCCCTTCCCAGATTGAGTCCCATGGCCAGCAAGCGCGCCCGCAACAGCCGGCCGCCCCGATGCCCGGTAATTCTTACCCGCTGGCCGGCTGGCATCTCGGCCAGGGAGTGTTCCAGAGTTTCCACTGCTTCAGACATGATGTTTCGGTCCTTTTCAAAAACTGCCACTTTTATCCGCCTCCTGGCAGGTCGCGCAATAGCCATGCACCTGCAACTGGTGGCCCTTAATCCGATAGCCGTATTCCCGGGCCAGTTGCTCTTCCAGGAGCCTCAACCTCGGTTCCACGAACTCCAGGACCTCGCCGCATCCCAGGCACCGCAGATGACTATGGTGGGCGTGGCCGTAAATGTGCTCATAATGCCAATGACCGTCGCTGAAATCCACCTCCCGGACCAGACCGCAATCAATGAATAACGGCAGCGCCCTGTAGATGGAGGCCTTGGATACCTTGGAGCACTTATCCCTAAGCCTCAGGTGGAGTTCGTCTACATCGAAATGCCCGTGAATCGCAAAAATCTCTTGGAGTATCTCTTCCCGTTCCTGGGTACGCCTCAGACTGCGCTGGCGAATATATTCCCGGAAAACCTGGATTTCGGATTTCATTACCATGTTCGGATTAGCAAGTCCACATTATTGAGAACCAATATCAATAATAACTTTTTGCGCCGAGAAGTCAAGCGAATTATAAGAATTCCCTTTATCCTCACGGAAAATTAACCCAGGGGTGAGAGCGAAGTCCTTGGGTAGTGGTCCCGGTTTAAGGCCGATTCCCGTTGACGGGCCGCGGCAGCCCAGTTTATGATGAACCACACTGAATTGGTGGCACAGGCTTTCCAGCCTGTGCCTGGGGTGTGCCCACCCTGCTTCTTTGCCCAAGTTTTTTCTGACTACTGAGGCGGGCGGGGAGGCCCGCCCTACCACACTGGCCACTGGCCACTGATCACTGATCACTGGCAACTCTAACAGGAGATTTAGCCACACCTTGGCACAAAACAAACCTCCCTCACCCCAAGACCTGACCTCTCATCCCTTGGAGACCCTCGAAGGGACCGTGGAGCGCCTCACCTTCGCCGACCCGGCCAGCCACTACGCGGTGGTCCGGCTCAACGTTCGGGGACGCCGCCAGCCCGCCACGGTTGTGGGTCCGCTGGCTGCCGTCAAGGAAGGCGAGCAGCTTCACCTCAAGGGCCGCTATGAGGTGCATCCCAAGTGGGGAGAACAGTTCCGGGTGGTATGGTGGTACGCCGTGCTCCCCGCCACCGTGGCCGGCATCGAAAAATATCTGGCCTCGGGGCTCATCAAGGGCATCGGCCCGGAATTGGCCCAGCGCCTGGTGACCCATTTCGGCCCTGAGACCCTGACGATCATCGACAACCACTCGGAGCGCCTGGCGGAAGTCTCCGGCATCGGCCCGAAAAAGATGGAGCAGATTCGCCAGGACTGGCAGACTCAGAAAGCCGCCCGGCAGGTGCTGGTGGCCCTGCAAGGTCTGGGCGTGGGCATGAGCATGGCCACCAAGATTTATCAGCAATACGGCGACCAGGCCGTAGAAGTGGTGACCACCAACCCCTATCAACTGGCCCTGGATATCCATGGCCTGGGGTTTCTCACCGCCGATCGCTTGGCCGGCCGCCTCAACCTGGACCCCCTGACTCCGGCCCGCCTGGCCGCGGGGCTGCTCCACATCCTGGACACCATGAGCGGCGAGGGCCATGTCTACGTCCCGGAGGAGCTGCTCTTAAGCCGGACCGAGGAATTGCTCCAGGTGCCCCGCCCCCCCGTGCAAGCGGCCCTGGGAGATTTGGCCCGGGAAGGCCGGGTGGTGCTGCCGGAGTTGCCGTCAGGCCGCGCCGTATACAAGCGGCCCGCCTGGGTGGCGGAAACCGGGGTGGCCCAGGCCCTGGGGCGCCTGATTACGGCCGCCGGCAGCCATCCCCCGCTCCATCTCGAAGACCTCATCAACCGGGTTCAACAGCAGCGCAATCTTGCACTCTCCCCCGAGCAAGCAGCCGCGGTGGCCGCAGCCCTCAAGGACAAGGTGCTCATCATCACCGGCGGCCCCGGTACCGGCAAAACCACCCTGGTCAGTTGCATCCTGGACCTTTACCAGGGTCTCGGTGCCCGGGTTATGCTCATGGCCCCCACCGGCCGGGCAGCCAAGCGCCTCTCTGAGACCACCGGCATGACCGCCACCACCATTCACCGGGCCCTGGAGTTTTCTCCCCAGACCGGCGGCTTCCGCCGCAGCCCCGCGGACCCCTTAAAGGCGGAAGTGGTGGTGGTGGACGAAACCTCCATGGTGGATACCTTCTTAATGTATCATTTGCTCCGAGCCATACCGCAAGCCGCCCGCCTCATCTTGGTGGGGGACGCCCACCAGCTTCCTGCGGTGGGGCCGGGCAACATCCTCAAAGACCTGATGGATTCCGGGGTCGTCCACGTGGTGCGCCTCACCCGGATCTACCGCCAGGCCAAAGAGAGCCTCATCGTGGTCAACGCCCATCGCATCAACCAGGGTGAGTATCCCGTCCTGCCTCACGAGTTCGGCAAAGGCGACTTTGTCTTCCTGGAATTGGAGGACCCCGAAGCCATCAAGTCCAGGCTCCTTAACCTGGTGGCCGAGGAGCTTCCCCGGCGCTTCGGCCTGGACCCCCTGCGAGACCTCCAGGTCATCACCCCCATGCACCGGGGGGCCGTGGGCATTCAAACCCTGAACGTGGAGCTGCAGGAACGCCTCAACCCCTTAAGCGCGCGCTGGTCCTGGGGCGGGCGGGTCTATCGCCACGGGGACAAGGTGATGCAGCTCAGAAATAACTACTACAAGGAAATCTTCAACGGCGATATCGGCCAGGTGTGCGGGTTTCTCACCGCCACCAACCAACTCCAGGTGGATTTTGACGGACGGGTGCTCACCTATGACCCCGGCGAACGGGAGGAACTCACTTTGGCGTATGCCGTGACGGTGCACAAGGCCCAGGGTAGTGAGTTTCCCGCTGTCGTCCTGGTGCTCACCACCCATCACTTTATGATGTTGCAGCGGAACCTCTTGTACACCGCTCTCACCCGGGGCCGCCGCCTGGTAGTGATCCTGGGTAGTAAGCGGGCCCTCGGCATGGCCATCAGGAATGACAAGCCCATCCGGCGGTTTACCAATTTAGCCCAAACCCTCAAATCATCCCTTGCCCCGGTTAGATGAATTCTTATCTTATACCAATTACCATTCAAATGGTGGCACAGGCGTCTCGCCTGTGCAGGCGTAGGCCAGACCCTGCGTCTATCAATTTTACCCTTTGAACGCAACTCGGTATACATGGTGGCTTAAGTAATCAGACCTAAGCTCTCTGCGTTCCTCCGCATCTCTGCGGTGCATAAAAAACCACAAATCTCAAAAGATAAACCTGGCATAGAGATAAGCAATCAGTTCATCCATTGTTGTTCGCACTCCCAGGCTGGACCTCCACCAAGCCCGAGGATCGTAGCGGGGGTCCGGTATGGCAATGACCCCTACGGCTATGCCAGGTCCCAGGGCTTTCTCAAATAACAATCTGCTGCGGCGGGCATGAGTGCCGAGACTGACCAAATTAATGGCGTTTATAGGTAATGGTGAATGATTGAGCCAATCTTTTAAAGCTATTGCCGAGGCATACGTTCGATCCCTCATAACCGCGGGCGCCGCAAGCGGTATAATCATCCGTCGGTCTAATCCTAATCGCTCTAAAATCGTTGCCGCCAATTCGGCGAAATTATTATAACGTGCGAGCATGTGACCTTGTTCCATAGGACCGCCGGTCACGAGCATCAATCGGCAATGACGCCGGTTAAATTCACGCAAGGCCTGTTCCAGGGCGGAGTCCGGCAACCAGCCCTCTACCACCATGACCTCGCTCTTGACGGGGTGATTCACGGCCAAAAACGATTGTATCCCATGAAGACTAACCATGAAGAAAGTGGCGATTATCAGGGCAAGGATTACCCAACCGAGCCACGTCGGGACCCAAACCTGCCTTTTTTTGATTAACCGTAGCCTGACCAACCTGGGCGTCTCCGCAAAAAAATTCGGATTTTTTGCGAATATCCCTTATCCTTAACTGATTGACAAGGTTAAAATCTCTTGAGGACGCTTCACCCCTTGAGGGGGCTGCAAGCAACGGGAACCTGATCATACACTCTTGAGCCCGGGAGCTTCAATCTCTAACCGGCTTAAACCCAATGCCGGCGTAGCCAATACTGTAAAAATGCTTGACAATTATGCTCCGCAAGAGCACAATCTATAAGACTGGGGGTTATGTGTGGTTACCGATCTCTTTACTACTCTGGAACAAAAACTGGAACTGGTTTTAACCCAAATTACCGGCTTGAAAGAGGCCAACACCGCGCTGCGTCAAAGCCTGATCGAGAAAGAACAAGCCCTCAAAGAGGCCCAGGCTGAACTGGCCAAAGTCTCTCGGGAACGAGAGATGGTCCGAGAGCGGATCGATAAGATCCTCAACCGTTTAAAAATCATCGATACGGGAGAATCGGCATAGATCCTGTGCAGGAGGCCACGCCGGTGACCGTGGAAATATTGGGCCGCACCTTCACCTTAAAGGGGAGTGTGACTCCTGAGAGCCTGCACGCCGTGGCGCATGAGGTGGATGCCCAACTTCGAGAACTACAGCGGACCTTCCCCACCAGGCCCTTGAGTGACCTGGCAATCCTGGCGGCTTTGAACCTGGCATATGAGTGCCTGGAGAGCAAGGAGGATTACCAACAGCTCCATGCGGAAATCGAAAAACGATCCCAACAGTTAATCCAAATATTGGAGGCAAGTAATTCAGCCTTTCCTCCGGGGCCTTGACCGCACCCCGGGGTAAATTCACTCTTGAGAGGCTTGGGTAACCCCAGCATGAACAACCTGGGGTGAGGGATAACACGGCAGGAATTATTCCGGGCGGCGGGAAGACGACGCACCGGTCAGAAATATCGACCCAGACGGGAAATCGGCAACACCTACACGCTGCCGGGTTATTGGCCCGGGAGAATATCGATATCTGAGGGGGTCAACGGCGCAGTATCCTGTTGACCAGTTCATTTCGGTGACCATTTGTTGGAAGGGTTGTAAGAAATGATTTATTAGCCGGTTGCTTCGCACCGGCGCCGCCGTTTATCCTCTTCCGCCCCAAAAGCTGCCACCGTGGCCCATCGTGCCACCGCCCGGCGCGTCAACCTCTCCAGAGTTTGTTAGTTCGAAATCTGCTCTATTCCGACCCGCGGGCCGGCTTGTACCACTGCTAGTATAATCATCGCGCGTAAGGGAATTTACATGACTATATTACAATTTTTCGTAGAGGTTATCCTTCTGGCCCTTGGCTTCGTGGGCGGTTTTTTCTATCGCAAACATGTGATAGATAGCCACCAGAAGTCCTTGGAAGCTCTGGGAAAAAAGATTCTGGACGAAGCCCGCAAGGATGCCGATAGCCTCAAGAAAGAGGCCAAGCTCCAGGCCAAGGATCAGCTCCTGCAAATGAAGATGGACTTCGAAAAGGAAACCCAGGACCGTCGCCACGAACTCAATCAACTGGAACGCCGCCTCCTCCAAAAAGAGGAACATCTGGAAAAGAAATCCTCTTTGGTCGATGAACGGGACACCGAACTCATCAAAAAGCACAAACTGGTAACCAAACAGGAAGAGGAACTCAAGGCACAGACCGAACGTTGTCAGCACCTCCTGGAAGAACAGAATGCCCGCCTGGAGCAACTGGCCGGTATGAGCGCTGCCGAGGCCAAGGACCATCTCTTAAAGTCCATGGAGCGGGAAATCAGGGTCGATGCCGCCCACATGATCAAACGCATCGAGTCCGAAGCCAAAGAGCACGCCGATCGCAAGGCCAAAGAGATCATCGGGCTGGCCATCAAGCGCTATGCCTCCGACTACGTGGCCGAACAGACCGTTTCGGTGGTGGCCCTGCCTAACGAAGAGATGAAGGGCCGCATCATCGGCCGGGAAGGCCGCAACATCCGCGCTTTAGAAGCCGCCACCGGCGTAGACATTATCATTGATGACACTCCGGAAGCCGTCATCTTGAGCGCCTTCAATCCGGTGCGGCGTGAGATAGCCCGGCGCAGCCTGGACCGGCTCATCTCCGACGGCCGTATCCATCCCGGGCGCATCGAAGAGATCGTGGAAAAGGTCACCCAAGAGCTGGAAGTCAATATCCGGGAAGCGGGCGAAGAGGCCGCGTTCGACGCCGGAGTGCACGGCCTCCACCCCGAGTTGGTCAAACTCCTGGGCAAGCTGAAGTTCCGCACCAGTTACGCCCAAAACGTCTTGCAACATTCGGTGGAGGTCTGCTACCTCTGCGGCATCATGGCCGCGGAACTGGGACTCAACGTCAAGCACGCCAAGCGCGCCGGTTTGCTCCATGACATCGGCAAGGCCGTGGACCAGGAGGCGGAAGGCGTCCATGCCCTCATTGGCGCCGATCTGGCCAAACGCCACGGCGAATCCCCCAAAGTGGTGCATTCCATTGCGGCGCACCACGAAGACGTCCCTCCCGAAAACATCCTGGCCGTGTTGGTGCAGGCCGCTGACACCCTCTCCGGCGCCCGGCCCGGCGCCAGGCGGGAGATGCTGGAAACCTACGTCAAGCGCCTGGAAGACCTGGAACGAGTGGCCCTCTCCTTCGGCGGCATCAGCAAATCTTACGCCATTCAAGCGGGGCGGGAAATCCGCCTCATCGTGGAGAGCGAAAAAGTCAACGACGAGGAGGCAATTCTCCTCAGCCGGGAGGTAGCCAAGAAGATCGAGCAGGACCTCACCTACCCTGGCCAGATCAAAGTCACCGTCATCCGGGAGACCCGGTCGGTAGAATACGCCCGCTAAGGCCCGATATTCATGAATATTTTGTTTATCGGCGATATCGTGGGGGCTCCGGGACGGCGAGTGATAACCGAACTCTTGCCTCGGGCGGTGGACCATTATCGCATCGACCTGGTGGTGGCTAACGGCGAAAACGCTTCCGGTGGCCTCGGCATAACTCCCCAGGTGGCCGACCAGTTCCTGAGCCAGGGAGTCGATCTGCTTACCAGCGGCAACCATATCTGGAAACACAAAGAAATCCTCCCCTACCTGAATGACACCGACCGTCTGCTGCGGCCGGCCAATTATCCCCCGGAGGCCCCGGGTCGGGGCCTCGCCATGGTCGAGACCGCCGCGGGGGAGCCTGTAGCCGTCATCAACCTGGAAGGCCGGGTCTTTATGAGTTCCCTGGAATGCCCCTTCCGCACTGCAGACCAGCTCCTTCAAACCCTCCCCCCGGAAGTCAAGGTCATCCTGGTGGACATGCACGCCGAGGCCACCAGCGAGAAGCAGGCCCTGGGGTGGTACCTGGACGGCCGGGTGAGCGCGATGGTGGGTACCCATACCCACGTCCAGACCGCGGACGAGCGCATCCTGCCGGGCGGCACCGGCTATATCAGCGACGTCGGCATGACAGGCCCGGTGGATTCGGTCATCGGCATGAATCGGGAGATCATTATGGAGCGCTTCCTGACCCAGCGCCCCCACCCCTTCAAAGTGGCCACCCAAAACCTCCAGCTTCAAGGGGTGGTGCTGAAAATCGACGCCGGCGGCCGCTGCCAGGAAATCACCCGAGTGATGATGCCGTTGAAATCAACCTGAATCTCGGTAGGCGCCTCCGTGCCCCGCAGGTACCTGTTTGCGGTCAACCCCGTCTTCTGGCTAAGGTCTCTACCTACAAGCCCGCTTGCGGGCTCCAGAACCAGGTCACCGGCCAGTTCGACACCCTCAATCTCAACCTTTAATACCGACTTGCGGCCACGAGGGATTTCTTGTGGGGGCTGAACATAACTTCCCCCGTTTATGGTGACCCATGGCTGTTGTTCTCTTCCTAAGGAATACGCCTTTTTAGCAGCTCCCCGACATTGACCCAACGACTCCCATCCCAATAACAATGTAAGACCCAACATATGAACTATTGGGTCCCCATCCACAAATGTTCAGTATCAAGGCCAACTGCTCCCCCAAAAAGCTTATTCTTAGCGCTGAAGAGAGTCAGCTACCTATAGGGCTATCTAATTAATTTTCTTAATATATTTAAATTCAATCTAAGGCTGATTCTAATTATGTTATTTCAGTCATCATTTTTAATAAAAAAATTATAAATAATTTGTTGACTTTTTTAATTTAGATGATAATAGTAAACATACAATAAAATATTATTAGACACCCCGCCCCTAAGGAAGGGGAATGGCCTCGGTTCCACGAGGCGTCGGGCTCCTTGGCAAGGAAAGCCTGGAGACCCCAAATAAGGGAAAGGAGGTGATTCGGCAAGGGCTCACGTTGTCGAACGTGGAATTCCCTGACTGCACTGACAAGGGTGACAGGTTCTGCATACGCATGAACGCGAGGCCAATACATAGTCTATGCGCGATGTCGGTGGGGGAATCTCGATATAACCATGAGCAGCTTGTCAAAAATTCAAACCACGAGAGAGCGAAAACCAATGGCTAAACAGTTTCCCCGGGAAAGTTCATAAAATTCCCAGGTCGTTAACTGGAAACGCGCCAGGACGGCGGAATAGCAACCTCCTTCTCACTAAGGAGATTGAGATGAAAAAGATACTATTTTTGATGCTGTTGATAGTGGCTTTTGCGGTGGTGCCGGTACAAGCTACCGAAGTTGTCTTGGGCCAGTGGTATGAATTCGAATTTGGTGTAGCGTCAAGTTTCGCCTTTAATGGGGATGGATGCATTCCAAGTGATGGCGACAATTCTGTGGCAGCCCCCAATCCGCCGTGGACCTACACCACCAACTTTCCAATCGGCAGTCAGGTGACCATCGTCGATGCTTTTGCGATAGGGGATGTGTTTCAACTGTATGATGGTGGCGCGGCTGTTGGGGCGACAACTTTTGTGGCCAATACGGGCGTAGCTACAGGGATTAGTAATCCTGATCTTGCTTTGCTCAACGCTGCATTAAGCCGTGGCGTTTTCGGGTTAGATCCGGGGGCCCACTCCCTCGACATCGAAATTATCCGAAATGCTCTTGAAACCAGTGGCGGTTGTGCCTACTTCCGGGTTGATCCGTGCGGCATTCCGGTGCCTCCCACTGTCTATCTGCTCGGCAGCAGCCTCCTGGGCTTGGTGGGCCTGCGTTTCCGGAGAAATCTGGTTTAACCTGGCCTTATCCCACCTGGACGTTTGCGGCCCCCGGCCTTCCCGCCGGGGGCTTTTTTTGTGGCCAGGTCCCGGAGATGATCTGATCCAGACGATTTCCCATTGATAAACGTCCTTTTATTCTCGTTCCCAAGCTCCAGCTTACTCCCTCGTTCCCAAGCGAAAGCCCGGGAATGCCACTTTTTGCCCAAGCTCTGCTTGGGCGCCACTCCCTCTCTCACCCTTAAGTGAGCGTGTCGGAGTGAGGGCTGAGCAGGAAAAAACCTCTGGCAATGCAAGGAAGATCCTGACGTGAGAACACTGTTCTATGATCCCTCTGATCAGATTAAGCTACCGGCTAACGAATCCTTGTGCCGTTATGGCCGATTTTCTCTGCAACTTCTCGAAACCAAGCGCGCCCCTGGCGGCACAAAGTCCTCTGGCAGCGGCACACCCGCGGTTTCTATCCGGAAGTAAGCGGTCCCTGGCGGCCCCCAGGCGAAGGACAGCGGCATAAAGCGTAGCAAGTTTCATATGTTGCGGCTAAACGTTTCGGAATTATCCGGTACATGGCACAAGAAGGGGCGAAAAACGGCTTTCACAAGTGCTATGTGCCCTGAAACGCCCTTAAAAAACTAAAAAACGGGAAAAATGAGGTCAATAATTCCCCGTCTCCACAGTGGCTATCCTTGTCTGGCTATCAGTTCCGCCACCATAGATTTACAGTAAATTTATTTTAATATATACAAAATCACTGGCCTATTATATAGTTACCCTTTTTTAAAGGGGAGTATGGCCTGTTTTAATCCTCGATTTATCGGATAATTTAGATTATATATGTCTTTATAATTAAATAGGTTAATGATTTATTAGAAATATTTTTCTTTAATTACTATTTAAATTTCCTATTGACATTTTAAATTTTGTTGTTTATTTTTACAACACTGCTATTTAGTGGGACCTATAAAAGCTTTCAGCTTTGCCGCCTCTTTTCCCCGTGGAAACGAAGAGGCACCCCTGGATATGCAGGGAAGGAAGGCTCAAACGACTTGGGTGACGCCGCGGCCGGAAAGGTTGAGGCCCAGAATGCCTTGGAACCACGGTACCGGGGCGTGCCACCGGGAGTGGGAAAAAGGCCTTTCGCTAACTGAGGCGGAGATGGATCTCCAGCCTCCTCATTAGTAACGCGCCACATCCGGGATGGCGCTAGACCCTCGGTAATTTCTACAATGCTTAACCCGGAAAGGAGGTTTAAGCGTAAGTTTTCACAACCGAACCGCATCAAAAAATTTCCCAAGCCAATGACCGTGCAGGGTCTGAGAATCGGAGAAGGTTAGTTTTGTGGCCTGAGAAAAACCATGGCGCAGGAAGGACAACCTATTCAAGGAGGAAACTTAATGAAGCTTTCAAGAATTTTGGCAGCAGTATTGCTCGTGGGTGGAGTGCTCATGATCTCCAGCGCCGCGCTGGCCCTGCCCACCCCCGTCTGTCTCCTGGTGGGCGATGTTGACAACTACGGCAGCATACCCGGCGCCGGGGATCAAGTCCCTGCCGGCACCAACATTTGGCCCGGCCCCGGAGCTTCGGGCACCGGGTACGACGGCCGTAGCGCGGCCGAAGCGGCAGCCACCAACGGCGCCCAGTTCACCGACTCCTACAGCACGCTGTTCCCGGGTTTCAGCCCGGCTGACATCGTCAGCGAGCTGGGCAGCGTGATCATTCCCCTTCCCGTGGGCTTCCCCATTATACACGATGGCACTTTCGCGATGGCCATGGGCGATTTCCAGGCCAGCACCTTCGGGGCCATTTCCATGAACTTTAACGGGGTTGCCCTGGACGCCACACAGTTGTTACAGGGACCTGCTACTTGGGACGACGGCTTCCAGGCCAGCGCCATCCGCTCCTTTGTCTTAAATCCGGCTCAGCTTGCCGCCATCAACGCCGCTGGTCAGCTTGAAGTCAACTTTGATCACACCGGCTCTGCCGACTTCATTGCCTTCGACTGGTTCAAGCTGTGTGCCAACGTCGATGTCCCGGTACCCCCCACCGCCATCCTGTTTGGCAGCGGCCTGTTGGGCCTGGTGGGTCTCCATTTCCGGAAAAATCGCGGTTAACCTGGCCTTATCCCGTCTAGACGTTTGCGGCCCCCGGCCTCCCCGGCGGGGGCTTTTTTTGTGGCCAGGCCCCAGAGATGATCTGATCCAGACGATTTCCCATTGATAAACGTCCTTTCCTGGTTTAATTAATAAAGACAACCTCTCTGAAGAAATTTTTGCAAAAGGATATCCCATGAAAATTCATGAATACCAGGCCAAGGATTTGCTGAAGAAATTTAATGTCCCGGTCCCCCAGGGCAATGTGGCCACTACCTCCCGGGAAGCCCGGCAGGTTGCGGAAGAGCTGGCAGAAGGCCCCTTTGTGGTCAAGGCCCAGATCCACGCCGGCGGCCGGGGCAAAGGCGGCGGCATCAAAGTCGCCACCACCCTTGACGAGGTGGAAAAAGTGGCCGACCAGATCCTGGGCATGACCCTGGTCACCCCCCAGACGGGCCCCGAAGGCAAACTCGTCAACAAAGTCCTGGTGGAGCAGGCTCAGGACATCGCCCAGGAGCTTTACCTGGGCTTGGTGGTGGACCGGGCCTCGGGCCGGCCGGTAATCATGATGAGCGCTGAAGGCGGCATGGAGATCGAGGAGGTGGCGGCTCGCACCCCTGAGGCAATCTTCAAAGAGGCCGTCGACCCGGCCGCGGGTTTTTTTCCTTACCAGGCCCGGAACCTGGCCTTCGGCATCGGGCTCAATCCCAGCCTCATCCGCCCGGCCACCAGCTTCATTGAAAACCTCTATCGCATGTTCATCTCCCTGGATTGCTCCCTGGCCGAAATCAACCCCCTGGTGGTCACCAAGGGCGGCGCCATGCTGGCCCTGGACGCCAAGCTCAACCTGGATGACAACGCCATGTTCCGTCACCACGATCTCGCGGCCATGGAAGACCCTGACGAGATGGATCCCTTGGAGCACGAGGCCCGGAAGCACCACCTCAATTACATCCGCCTCACCGGCAATGTCGGGGCCATGGTGAACGGCGCCGGACTGGCCATGGCCACCATGGACCTGATCAAGGCCGCCGGCGCCGAACCGGCCAACTTCCTGGACGTGGGGGGTGGAGCCTCCGCCGAAATGGTGGCCAACGGCTTCCGCATCATCCTGGGCGACCCCAATGTCAAGGGGGTGCTCATCAACATCTTCGGCGGCATCCTTCGTTGCGACGTTTTGGCCAATGGCGTGGTGGAGGCGGTCAAACAAGTGCAGGTCAAGGTGCCCATCATCGTACGCCTGGAAGGCACCAATGTGGAACTCGGCCGGGAGATCCTGGACAAATCCGGCCTTACTTTCACCGTGGCCACGGACATGCTGGACGCGGCCCAAAAAGTGGCGGGCCTGGTCGGCTAAGCCGCCGGGGAAAGAAACGGGAGTTGTGGTTCAGACCTCAACCCTGGCGTGCCTAAGAGTATGGAACAGTCGCTCATGAGCCTGCAACTCTCTAAAAACCATGAAAAATCCGGTAGGGCGGGCGTCCCCGCCCGCCACTCTACTTTGAACCTTGAACTTTGAACCTTGAACTTTTCCAAGCAGAGCTCAAGAGAACTGGCTCCTTCCCCCCTCCCCCTCGTTGGGGAGCGGGTAAGGGTGATGGCGACCTGTCTGAAGTGGAGCATACGCAATGATCAGGCCATACCGGCTCTTCGTGAGCCTCAGCCTTCTCAGCCTGGTGCTGGCCGCCTCATCCTGGGGACAGCCCGGCATCCAGGGAGGCCCCAGCGGTTTATTTAATCCCGATACCGTGGTCACCGTCTCCGGGATCGTCATCGCCAAAACTCCGCCATCAGCCCAAGGTCTGCCCCAGTTGGTGTATCTGACCCTGAAGACCGCATCGGGCCACATCACCATTTTTCTGGGCCCCGACCTGAACGTCGGCAAGTTGCCCGTTCAGATCCAAAACCTGGACAAGATCCAGGTAACCGGCTCCGAGATCACCTGGCAAGGTAAGCCGGTGATCCTGGCCGCGACGATCATAAAAGG
Organism: Desulfobaccales bacterium; assembly: GCA_041648175.1. NCBI lineage: Bacteria > Pseudomonadati > Thermodesulfobacteriota > Desulfobaccia > Desulfobaccales > Desulfobaccales bacterium. The sequence continues at coordinate 413,269 of JBAZPO010000001.1, forward strand.
TGATCAGGTCTTAAAACTGCGGGAGCCCAATGGCGTGCCGGTTTGGGCCGGTCAGCGCCAAACAAAACCATGATTACCCCGCCTGCGGTCTCCCGTCTTGTCGTACCCTCGCGAAAATTTTTAGGTTAAGAGGGGGATTGCCGTAAGTTCTTCATAACCTTTCATGTTAGTTCAAGGAACCTCAGCACGTCTCCCTCGCTTTCCGCCTTTCCCTCAGGAGGTGCATCATGGATAAGCCCAAACTCAACTTCATCATTGACGCCTTAATGTTTCTTAGCCTGATGGCCATGGCCGGGCTGGGGTTTCTGATGAACTATACCCTGCCTCCCGGCCGCGCCGTCTGGGCCAAATATGGTCGCAATTTGGAGCTTTCCTGGCTGGGTTGGGACCGGCACGATTGGGGCGATATTCACCTGTACCTGGCCTTTGTCCTCCTGGGCTTGCTGGTTATCCACCTCATCCTCCACTGGCAGCAGATCCTGGGCCTGTTCCAGCGCTTCCTCCCCGATCCCCGACGGCGCTATCGCATCGCCCTCATCTTTCTGCTCCTCAGTCTCCTGCTGATCTACTTTCCCTTCCTGATCACCCCGGATATGCACCCCCGGGGCCGGGGAGGAAGCGGCGGTCATCGTTCCCAAGGCTTGGCGGTGGTGACGCCTCATTCGGGGCCGGCCGCCGTCGGTAACCCCCAGACTATAAATTGATCGCGCCAGAGTAACATTTCCCTTCTCTCCACGGTCTTATAGAAAAGACCCCCATCAGGGGGAAAAATCGTGCAGAGAGGTATTAACCAACCATGCTGAAGAAACTGAGCCTGATGGTGAGCCTTGTGGGGCTGATAACCCTGTTGGTGGCTCCCCAGGGCTGGTCCCAGCAGCAGTTCTCCCCTGCCGCCGGGAATACACCCCGGCTTTACAACCCTCAAACGGTGGAAACCCTGATAGGCAACGTCGTCGCCTTCAACCGCATACCCGCCAAACGGCCCGGCCGTCCCGACCGGGTGACAATGGTTCTGCAGACGGGCAAGGAAACGGTTAAAATACACTTGGGTCCCGCAGACTATCTCGACCGGCAGGCGCTCAAATTAGCCCCGGGCGACCAGGTGGAGGTCAAAGGCATGCGGATCACCCGTTCGAAGGCCACCATCTTTATCGCCGGTGCGGTAAAAAGAGGCGACCAGATCTTGCAGCTCAGGGACGACGCCACCGGGCGACCCCTGTGGGCCAAAAGCCAGAGACGCAATCTTACCTGATTTCACCTTCAGGGTGGGGGAGGCCGCCAGCCTCCCCCTCTAAGGCCGAGGCCCTGCGGATTAACCTGAATGGCTAGTCTCGCCCCTGATTACCCAGTACCGGATAAATTTGACCTCTGTTGGTCAATTCTGCAATTAGATAAAAATTGACCACGATTCGGAGATATGCGAAACTCAAAAGGTTCCGGTGTCTGGCCGTAATAGTCAGGCCCTGTCCGGAGGGAATCAGCCCGGCATTATCAATCCGCACGTGATTCCCCCTCACAGCGAAATTCTTGTGGATGAAAGGTGAGAAATGAGCGTTCTCGTAAATAACGATACGCGGGTGGTGGTTCAGGGGATTACCGGCAAGGAAGGCTCCTTCCATGCCCGGGCTTGCGCCGAATACGGCACCAAGGTGGTGGCCGGGGTGACTCCGGGCAAAGGTGGCCAAAAGATGGATGAGGTTCCGGTATTTAACACCGTGGCCCGGGCCGTGACCGACACGGGCGCCAATACCTCTCTGATCTTTGTGCCTCCGGCCTTCGCTGCCGACGCCATCCTGGAGTCTGCGGCCGCAGGGATCAAGGTGGCGGTGTGCATCACCGAGGGCATCCCCACCCTGGACATGGTGCGGGTGATGGCTGCGCTTAAGGATTCGGACTGCCGCCTCATCGGCCCCAACTGCCCGGGTATCATTTCCCCCGGCCAGGCCAAGGTGGGCATCATGCCCGGTCACATCCATAGGCCCGGCCCCATGGGTTTGGTCTCCCGCAGCGGCACCTTGACCTACGAAGCCGTGCACCAACTCACTCTGTTGGGCATCGGCCAGAGCACCTGCGTGGGCATCGGCGGCGACCCCATCATCGGTACCAACTTCATCGACATGCTGAAGTTGTTTGAGGCCGACCCCCAGACCAAGGGCATTGTAATGATCGGCGAAATCGGCGGCACCGCCGAGGAAGAAGCCGCGGCCTATATCTCCCAGCACGTGACCAAACCGGTGGTGAGTTTCATTGCCGGCCAGACCGCGCCTCCGGGCAAACGCATGGGACATGCCGGGGCCATCATCTCAGGCGGTAGCGGTAAGGCCTCCGACAAGATGGCTGCCCTGACCAAGGCCGGGGTGACCGTAGTGGCCAATATCGGGGATCTGGGACAAGCGGCCAAGAAAGTGATGGGTCAGAGCGTCTAATCCATGAAGATCCTGCTCCATATCTGCTGTGCCCCCTGCGCGACATATCCGGCGGCAACGCTGTTAGACTCGGGACACCAGGTGCGGGGCTTTTTCTTCAATCCCAACATTCATCCGTATCAGGAGTTTTCGCGTCGGATGGCCGCCCTGGAAGACTACACCGGCAAAACCGGACTTCCCATCATCTGGGACCGCACCTATGACCTGGAAGGGTTTTTGCGGCGGATCGTTTTTAGAGAGCAGGAACGGTGCCGGTTTTGTTACCACCTGCGCCTGACGGCCGCGGCGAAGGTGGCCCGCAGTGGCAAGTTCGATGCCTTCACCTCCACCCTCCTCTACAGCAAATTTCAGAACCACGCGCTGATCCGGGAGTTAGGGGATCAGGTGGGACGAGATGTGGGAGTGCCGTTTTACTACGAGGATTTCCGACAGGGCTGGGAGACAGGCATAACCCAGTCTAAACAGATGGGGCTCTACCGTCAGCAATACTGCGGCTGCATCTTTAGTGAACGGGACCGTTTTCTGCATCCGCCCAGGAATAGTCGGGGAACGGGCCTGCCAGACAGTGTCCCTGAACCTGCAAAAAAAGCTTAAGGTTAAACCCGGTTCTTTCGATAAGATAATCATGATGAATTCGTGGCTGACGTTGAGCAATCGCCAGGAAAATCTGAAGCTGTTAATGGATTATGTTCGGAAATGGGCCGGGGAGCACAGTTTGCCGCCGAACCGCCAGCAAAGTCTTGAGAAGGCAGCCGAGGAAATTTTTCACCACCTGGTGAATCATGCCTATCGGCATGACCAGCCCGGCTCTATCGCCGTGTCTCTCGAGGAAAAGGGGCCCCGACTGCGCCTAACCTTTGAAGATGATGCCGCCCCTCACAATGCCAGCAGCCTCAGCGGCCTTCCGGCCCCTGACAACCCTGACCCGGCCAGCTGCATCCTTTATAACGGGTTACAGCAACTGGCCGAAAGTGTCGTTTATTATCGCACTGCGGACCGCAAAAACCGGATGGTAATCTTTCTGACCTAGAGTGGCGGCAGAATTGAAAGGGAAAGAATGCCCCGGCGGCGGGGCAGGTTCGATTTGCCCCGCCGGCTAAAATCAACGGGAGTATTGCTGGGCCTTGCGAAAAGCCTCTTGAGCTTCCTTCTCCTTGCCTCGCTCCTTGAGAAATTCTCCCAAAAAATTCCAGCCTTCGCCATAATCGGGCTTCAGGGTGACGGCCTTCCGCAGTTCGGCTTCCGCCTCCGCGTAGTTACCGGCCCGGGCCAGAGAGCTACCCAGCAGGCTATGGGCTTCCGCCCAGTCCGGCCTGATGCCCAGCGCCGCGCGAAAAGATTTCGCGGCTTCTTCATCCCGGCCTTCTCCCGACAGAATGAGCCCAGATTTGAGATAATCCTGGGCCGCCCGCAGATTCGCAGCTTTGACCTTGTCGGCGCCGCTGTCGGCGAACATCTGGGTGCCGGCGCCTAATACCAGGCACATCATTACCGCCATTACCACCAGCCATCGCGTCATGCTCGTTTCTCCCTGAGATTGTCAGGCACAGTCAAGGCTTATGCCCCGCATCCTGTCAAATTTTCTCAAGCGCTTGCCAATTAAGCCAGCGGCCCCACGGAGGCCAGATAGAGGGCCACTTCTTCGGCTTCGTCCACGCCAACGATCTGCTCCACTTCCTCGTCAAAGAAGGCCCCCACCGGGCAGACGCCCAGGTTAAGGGCCGTGGCGGCCAGCATCAGGTTCTGGCAGATGTGGCCGGCATCAAAAAACAGATAGCGCACCGCCCGTTCCCGGTATTTCCACCGGGCCCGGTTCAATACCCCGGTCCAGATAAACACCGCGCCCGCCTCGGCCAGAAAACTTTGGGAGAGCCCGGCATTCGCCAGGGGCTGACGAAAATCACCGGCTGCCACCAATTCCAGGGCAAAATCCAGTACCTGAAAATGCCAGATGCCCGGCGTCACGCCCTCGACTTGATGTACCGCCAGATAGGTCTCGACTGGGTAGAGGGCCCCGGCCGATGGTGAGGCCCGGAAATGATAGCCGCCCATGGCCCCGGTGATCCCCTGGGTGGCCCAAAGGAGGGCGGCTAGTTCCGCCTGGTTCAAGAGCCGGTTCACGTAATCGCGCTGGGAGCGGCGCGCCGCCACGGCTTGCCATAGGTCCACGTCCCGGCGGCCGGACTCGGGGTCCAGGCTGAGTCGCTGGACCGCGTCCGGATACTCCTTATAAAGAGGAGCCCGGGGATAGGCCAGAGTCCTTTCCGCCATGGTGCGCCGCGCATAGCGGGTCTCCTTGAGGTACCGGCGGCCGACCCCGGTTTCCTCAAGGCTCATAGCGCTCCTCCCTTGAGACGATCTTCCCGGCGGGGACGGTTGCGCTCGTAGATGATCTTCAGGCCTTTGAGGGTCAGATAATCGTCCACCGTGTCGATGCTCTTGGTTTCCGAAGCGATGAGGCAGGCCAAGCCACCGGTGGCGATCACCCGGGGAGCAGTGCCCAGGGCCTCCTTGATGCGGTGCACAATACCGTCCACCAGCCCCGCATAACCATAGATGATCCCCGCGTTCATGCTGCTGATGGTATCTTTGGCAATAATGCTCTTGGGCTTGGCGAATATCTCCACCCGAGGCAGCTTGGAAGCCTTGAGAAAAAGAGCCTCGCACGAAATCATCACTCCCGGCGCAATGACCCCGCCCATATACTCTCCGTGCCGGGACACCACGTCAAAGGTAGTCGCGGTCCCAAAGTCCACCACCACGACGGCCCCGTGCACCTGCTCATAGGCCGCCACTGCGTTGACGATACGGTCGGCTCCCACTTCCCGGGGGTTGTCATAGTGGATGGGCATACCGGTCTTGATCCCGGGACCCACCCACAAAGGCCGGACTTTTAGATAACGCTGGGCGAACCCCTCCAGGGTGTTGTTCATGGGGGGGACCACGCAGGAAATGATCAGGTCGGTGCCCGGGGTCAGGGTTAGCTCCTGGGCCTGAAAGAGGTTGCGCAGCAAAATGCCGAACTCGTCCACGGTGGCTTCTTTTTCCGTCCGGATGCGCCAGTCGCTCAAGATCTGGCCGTCCTCATAGACGCCGATCACCGTATTGGTATTCCCCACATCCATCACCAGCAGCATGGGCTTGGTCTCCATCTCAGTTCAATATGGTCTCCAGCCCCTGCGCCAGATCTTGGGCTACTTGCTGGATCAGCGAGTCATTCTCACCTTCAGCCATGATGCGCAACTTGGGCTCCGTCCCGGAATACCGCACCAGAAGCCTTCCGGTGGCCCCCAAGCGTTTTTCCGCCTCTTGAATGGCCTGACGGGCTTGGGGCACCGTCTTCAGGTCTTTTTTTTCTTTGACCATGATGTTGATCAGGATCTGGGGACATTTCTGTACAACGCGGGTTAGCTCCGCCAGCGGCTTGTTTTGCCGCAGCATCACGGCCAGCAACCGCAGTGCCGTGAGAATTCCGTCTCCGGTAGTAGTGTGGTTCAGGAAGATCACGTGGCCAGACTGCTCGCCGCCTAGAACATAGCCGCCCTTGAGCATAGCCTCCACGACATAACGGTCGCCCACATCGGTCCGCAGGAGGCGAATCCCCTTGGCTTTCAGGGCCAATTCCAGGCCCAGGTTGCTCATGACGGTGCCCACCACGGTCTTGCGCCGCAACCGCTCCCGCTCCAGCATATCCAGGGCGCAAATCCCCAGGATGTGGTCGCCGTCCACGATTTCGCCCCGGTGGTCCACCATGATGACCCGATCCCCGTCTCCGTCAAAAGCCAGACCCAGATCGGCCCCCTGGCGTTTCACCAGGACCGCCATGCCTTCAGGGCTGGTAGCGCCGCACTTGCGATTAATATTCCTGCCGTTGGGTCTCACCCCCATGGGGATAACCTCGGCCCCCAATTCGGTGAAGATTTCCGGCGCAATCCGGTAGGTGGCCCCATGGGCGCAGTCCACCACAATCTTCAACCCATCCATCTCCAATTCCTTGGGGAAAGTGCTCTTTAGAAAGGAGATATACCGGCCCCGGGCATCGTCGATACGGAACGCCTGGCCCACCTCGGTGGCGGTGGGGCTGGCCCCATCCAACTCCGGTTGGGTCATCAAAGTCTCGATGCGAGCCTCCAGCTCATCCGGGAGCTTGAAGCCGCTGCCGGAGAAAAACTTGATGCCGTTGTCCTGATAAGGGTTGTGGGACGCGGAAATGACCACCCCGGCGTCGGCCCGCATGGAAGAGGTGATGTGGGCAATCCCTGGGGTAGGAAATGGCCCTAACAGCAAGACGTCCACCCCCATGGAGCAGATGCCCGCCACGATGGCGTATTCCAGGAGGTAGCCCGAAATCCGGGTGTCTTTGCCCACTACAATGCGGTGCCGCCCCGGACCATACTTGATGACATAGGCCAGGGCCCTACCCAATTGCAAAGCCACTTCGGCAGTCATGGGATAGACATTGGCCACCCCCCGCACGCCGTCAGTGCCGAAAAGTTTACGTGTGTCCGTCATGCCTGTCTGGCTCCAGTGAACTTGAAGGTCATCGCTACTCAAGTGATGCCTCATTTTTTACCATAATCTCCAGCAAATAACACTATGCGGCCAGGGATTTAGGCGGCCTCCTCCTGCCAATGGATGCACTGGACCGGACACTGGTCGATGGCCAGTTGAATCTGGTCTTCCGGCGCGCCGGTAGGATCGATGACCTCGGAATGCCCCAATAACTCGTTAAGCTTAAATACGGCGGGACAGACCGCCTCGCAGTTGCCACAGGCGATGCACTCATCAGTGTCGATCACCGGAACTTTCTTTGTCATGGTTCATCCCTCCTGACAGTCATTCGTGAGCCCTCTGTAAAAGTATTGGTAGCACAGGCTTTTCAGCCTGTGCGGGGTAAACCTTTTCGGAACAATCTCTCATGCTCACTCGCAAAAATGAAAAGTCTCTAAAATTTACTCTCAACTTTGAACCTTGAACTTTGAACTCTCTGTTAAATCGGCGGGGCGATGGTGACCAGGAGGCGCACATCGGTTTTCGCTCTCAACCCGTGCGGCTCAGCGATGTCAGAGATGACCACATCCCCCGGCTTGGCCGGAAAGGAGGTCCCATCCTTGCCCAAAAATTCACCTTCCCCTTCGATGATCACCAGGCTCACCTGACCTTCGATATCATGGGCATGCACCGGCAATTCCTGCCCGGCTTTGAAGTTAAAATTGATGACCTTAAAATACGCGGAATCGTGAACCAGTAACCTCCCGAACCCCTTTTCGGCAAACTGTCCGGCTTCGAAAAGATTGACCTTTTTCATGGGCTTGTCCTCCTCGTTGGGTCCGCCTGGCCTGTGCCAAACGGCTTCCCTGATATTTTCCGCCTACCCCATCGCGTCTGCCCAATGAATACATTGAACCGGGCAGGCGTCGATGGCCTCCTGGATCTTCTCATCCGGCGCTCCTCCGGGGTTCATGACCTGGGCAAATCCCAGGGTTTCGTTCACCGTAAAAACCTCGGGGCAGATTTCCTCACAGGTGCCGCAAGCAATGCACTCATCTTCCACCACATAAGGGACATGGTCCGCCATATTTTGGCCTTCTCCTTATCCTGTCTATCCTGTTAAAAATCAGCCGTTGTCTGCCTCCACCGCACACACCGGCCGCGGGCCGTCTCCTTTAAGGGCCATTTCGACCCGATAAGTTCCGCCCTCGGTATCTTTCCGCATGGAAAAGCCCAGGCGCTTCACCATATCCAGCATCGGTTGGTTCTGTGCCAGGACGTCACCGTGGAGGAGTTTGACGCCCTGCTCCCGGGCGATCTCCGTGATCCGCTCCACCAGTTTGGGCCCCAGACCTTTGCCCTGCCAGGGATCGGCCACGATCACTGCAAATTCAGCAGTAGACCGGTCCGCAGCCATGACCATGCGGCTCACTCCCATCATGATCTCGGGCCCCGGCGGCTGCCCGATGGCCATCAGACCCAGCTCCCGGTCGTAATCATTCTGGGTGAAGCGAATGAGCATTTCATGGGTCCACTTTTTGATCAGCTTGAAATAGCGGAAGAAAATGGTCTCTTCCGAACACTTGCTGAGAAAATCCGATACCAGGGGTTCGTCCTCCGGTTTCATGGGGCGCAGCAGCACCGGGGTGCCGTCTCTAAGCATCCAATCGCTTTCAAACTGGTTGGGGTAGGGGGCGATGATGAGGTGGCGCGGCGGCGGGACATCCGTGGGACTAACAATGAGGCGCGCATCCACCGCCACAAAGCGCCCATTAATGACCAACAAAGGATTGATGTCCAGTTCCACGATCTCCGGGAAATCCGTGACCAGTTGGGAAATCCGCACCAGGATCTCCGCCAGCTTATCCAGATCGGCGGGCGGGGCGTTGCGATAGCCTTTGAGCACCCGGGAAACCCGGGTTTTTTCAATTAACCGCCGGGCCAGGAGCGGATTCATAGGGGGAAGGTCCACTGCCGAATCCTCAAGCACTTCGGTAAAGACCCCTCCGGCCCCGAAGAGGATGAGGGGGCCGAAATCCGGATCCCGTTTGCTGCCGATGATCAGTTCGCAAGTAGGACTCTTTTCCTGGGTCTGAACCGTCACCCCTAAAATATTTGCCTCCGGCTTGGAGGCCTTGACGGCGTTGATAATCTCTTCGTAAGCGGCTATAACCTCTCTTTCGTTTCCGAGGTTGAAGCGCATGCCCCCCACTTCGGACTTGTGGCTGACATCCGGTGAATTGATCTTCAGCGCCACCGGAAAGCCGATGGCCTGGGCCACCGAGGCGGCGTCGGCCCCGGAAGACGCCGCCACCGTGCGGTTCACCGGGATTCCATAGGCGCTCAAGATGGCTTTTGCTTCCAGCTCCGTCAGCACTCCCCCCGGACGCTCCAGGCACTGGCAGAGAAAAGTCCGGGCCTGCCGGGTATTGACGCTCACGTCCTGGGTCAGCCGAGGTGGGGTCTCTTGCAAGAGTGCCAGGTGCCGGGTATAGACATACATTTCCATGAAGGTGTCCACAGCCTGTTCCGGGGTCTCAAAGGTGGGAACGCCGGCGTCGTTGAGGATCTGGACTCCCGCCTCCACATCGGCGCCCCCCATCCAGACCGCGAACACCGGCCGGCCCTTGCCTCCGATCTCCGGCGCCACCGCCCGGGCCACACCCGTAGGATCGGTCATGGCCTGGGGGGACAAAATAATCACCAGCCCCGAGAGTTCCGGGGCCGCCATGGCCACCTGCACCGCCTTAAGGTAACGTTCCGGTGGGGCGTCCCCCAGGATGTGGATGGGGTTATTCCGGCTCCAATGGGATGGCAGAAATTCATCCAGCTGCGCGAGGGTCTCCGGGGACAGGGTTGCCGGCTCCCCGTTCCAGCGTCCCAGGGCATCCACCGCCATGACCCCCGGAGCCCCGGCGTTGCTGATAATGCCCAGGTTACCGCCGGTGGGGCGCTTCACCTTTCCCAGGGCTTCGGCGCAGTCGAAGAGCTGCCCGATAGTGTCCACCCGGATGATCCCGGCCCGCCGGAACGCGGCATTGTAAGCCCGGTCAGCACCGGCCATGGCGCCGGTGTGGGAAGCCGCAGCCTCGGCCCCCGCCCGGCTGCGTCCCGCCTTAATCACGATGATGGGTTTGATCCGGGACACGGAGCGGGCGGCGCTCATAAACTTGCGGTGCTGGGTGAGATTCTCCATGTAAATAACGATGCTCCGGGCCCTCTCTTCGTTGCCCAGATAATCAATCAGATCGCCGAAATCCACGTCCGCCATGGACCCCACACTGATGAAATGGCTGAACCCGATTTTTTTGGGGATAGCCCACCCTAGAATGGAACTGGACAAGGCCCCGCTCTGGGAGATGAAGGCCAGGTTACCAGGCTGGGCGCAATGAGGGGCAAAACTGGCGTGCAACTTGGAGGATGGACAGAGGATACCCAGGCTGTTGGGCCCCAAGTAACGAATCCCCGCTTTTTGCGCTTCGGATTTGATGGCGGCTTCGATTTCTTTGCCCGGTAGCCCCGTTTCCTTGCCGCCCGTGGAGATGATAATTGCGGCGTGAATTCCGGCTTCCCCGCATTCCCGCATGGCGGACGGCACATCTTTGATGGGAATGGCGATAATGGCCAGATCGATGGGGGCCTTGACTTCAGTGACGATGGGGTACGCACGAAGTCCCTGTATTTCCTGATAGTTGCGGTTAATCGGGTAAATTGTGCCGGGAAACTCATCTTTGAGGAGATTGCGCACCAGGGCGGCTCCGATGGTTTGGTCCTTCTCGCTGGCGCCGATTACCGCCACCGACTCCGGTTTGAAAAATTTGTCCAGAGAAGACTTGCGCATGTGGTCATCCTTTGCCATCGGTAGCACAGGCTTTCCAGCCTGTGCGCAGTTAAACGTTCACATTACATCTTTTTCCCCCGCCATAAAAGACGGTCACCCGGTGGTGTTCACTGCCGGTGCGTCCCCGGCCATAGCGGGACAAAACCGGAGACCACCGGTGCGGCAAGGTCTGCCAATCCTTTAAGGCTCCGGTGGCGCCGCCCTCGGTTTCACCCACTAAGATAAGATAATGCAGAAATGGCGCTTGGCAAATGCCGGCCACGGATTGTCCCGGTGGCGGCCAGGCATAGACCACTATCTCAGGCTTAAATTCCCGGACGCAGGCATCGGCATCGCCGCGCTCCACGCCGGAATAGACCGGCAGCTCCGAGACGAACTCCCCGTCACCCTTGTCTATGGCGAGAAATTTGATGCCCGCGCCAGCACATAAGGGCGTCAGGGCGGCAGCGAGGTAGCCCCGCCCGGCCCCCACCTCCAGGAGCCGAGTCACCCTCAAAAGTTTCAGAAAACGCATCAAGGTCTCAACCCACTCCCGGGACGGGAAGAAGTAGACCCCGGTAGCCTGGGACAGGGCCATAAGCCAGGCCGCCTCATCCGGGACTTGGTCAGCAAGCTTCTGCCAGATAGCCTCGGGCAGCAAATAATCCAGGGGGCTTTCCCCTGGGACCGGCAGCCGCACCAGGTCCCGGGCAAAGCGCTCGAAAGTCTGCCGCTCCCGAAAACTCACCCCTGGATGCACGATTCCACCCTCCTGTTGTGGGGCCAAAGTGCCACGATAAAAAGATCAGTTTGCCGCGTGTATTCCGCAACCATATTATCAGATCAGTGGTGGGAATAAAGGCCGGCTCTGGAAGTTTCTCTCACTCAATGGATGGTGATGGGAGGCGAGAGGCATTTTGGAATCTTTAGGAAAGATGAGAAGCCAATCGGGAGCGGTCCGGTCCGAAGTCATCAGGTGCCATAACTCAAAGCTCATATACCCCCGCTGGCTCACCAGACCAACGCGCCGGGCGGAGAGTGGATTGTTCCCAGCTCCTTTGGCGCTACCCTCAAATCCGGTGCGCCATCCGGCGGAGCCCTTCCCGGAAGATGGCCCGGTAGATAGAATGGCTCAGGGCCGATCCCAGGACACCGGCAAGCGCCACGGCGATTAAAATCGCCACAACAATAACCATCCGGGCACTCCGCCCCCGCTGCATGGCCTGAACCGCGACCCGTTCGGCCACTTCTTTGCCGGCTTGAACCACCGCCGCGGTGGTCTCCTCCAGAACGGGAATGCTGACCTTGTATTGCGTCATCAAGAGGTTGGCTTGCTGGGGAGTCAGGGTGGGGTCGGACTTAAGCCGCTGGACGGTGGCGTAAAAACCTTCCCTATAGTCGCCATAGGGACCGGCCAGGGCCGCTACCTTGGCCTTGAGGTCTTTGACCAGATGCTCATCCGCCCGGGCTAAGTCCGTCAGTTTGTTCATGAGCTGCGGCACCGCGGCATCGATCTCCTGGTACTTCTTTAAGTATTCCTGTTGCCTGGCGGGATTCCCGATATTCAAGAAATAGTCTTTCTCGAAACGCCGCAGTTGATTAATTTTGAGAGCAACCTGACCGGTCAGGCTCAGGAAGGCGTTGTCCAGATCGTCGAGCTCTTTTAAAGCAGCCGCCTCTCTGTCCAGGGTCACGAAACCCACGGCCCCAACGCCGATGATAAATAGGAGCATGATAACGATCAGACTCCACAACTTGGTCTTGACCGAAACTTCCGCCATCTCGTCTTTACCTTTCCTGGCCGCCCCAGGACAGGCCCCGGGCGCGGTTGCTCGCCGGCACTTAACGGCTCAAACCTCTGTTAATAATCATCGGTTTTTTGCCGGAAAAGCTTAATAAAATGGTGGGATAAAAATTCGATTTCAGGAAAAAACGGCCAGGCGGGGAAGGAACAGGATTGTACCCCCCCCCTCACCCGTCAGGCGGTGGGACTGAGATGCTCCAGCACCTTGGCAATGGCGCTGATGTCCTCGTCGCCCCAGCCCTGGGCCACCCCCGTGCTGTAGAGATGCAGCAGCATCTGCCCCACGGGCACCGGCGCCCCCAGGTCGAAGGCTGTGTCCACCACGAACTTGGCGTCCTTGGTCATGTGCTTTAGGGGGAAGGCCGTGGGATACGTCTTATTTTGGAGGTTGGCGGCTTTCATCTGAAACAGGGCGCAATTAAGGGGGCCAGAGTAGACCGTGTCCAACATGGCTTCCAGGGACAGGTTCCCCAACTGGCCAAAGTTCAAGGCCTCGGCAAAGCCCTCCATCATCATGGCCAACAACAGGTTAATGAACATCTTCATCATGGAGCCCTGTCCCGCCGGCCCGCAGTAGATCACCTTTTTTCCCATGGCCAACAGCAGCGGCTCCAATTCCTTGACCTTATCCTGGGAGCCGCCCGCCAGGATAACCAAAGCCCCATCCTCGGCCGGCTTCTTGGTGCCGGATACCGGGGCGTCTATGAAGGTGACGCCGCTGGGTTCCAGTTCTTGAGCCAATTCCCGGGTGTAGCTGGGTGCGACCGAACTCATGTTGATGAAAACCTTTCTATGGTTGAAAGCCCCCCCGGCGCCGTCCGGCCCCCAAAGGAGGTCTCCCAGCGCCTCGGGTCCGGTGACCATGGCAATGACTACATCCGCGGCCTTAGCCAGGGCCTTGGGGCTTAAAGCCTGCTCGGCCCCCTGCTTCACAAGCGGGTCGGCCTTCTCCGGGCTGCGGTTATAGACCATGACGGGGTAACCGGCTTTGAGCACATTGGCGGCCATGGGCGTCCCCATAATCCCCAATCCCATAAATCCCACTTTCTGTTTCATGCTTTCATCCTCCGTGTTCCAGTATCCACAGAAGCTTCAGTATGGTCCGACTGGCTCTCCTCCTAATATAAGACGTTAAATCCGAACAGCCACATCTTCATTGCCGGCAGAAGAGATATAGCATTTGCCAAAAGTTTTTTCCTCTAATTCTCCTCTCCCCTTGTGGGAGAGGGTAGGGTGAGGGGTTAATAAGAAAAAACTTTTGAGCCTCTTGCAAAAGTCTCTTTACGGTCGAAACCGTATATATGACATAACCACAGGCTGGAAAGCCTGTGCTACCGGCGAATTTCTCGATACCAGGCTAAAGCTTGCGACCACATAAGGTCCGGTAATTTTGCAAGAAACTCTTTTGGCAATCGAGCCTCTTGCAAAAATGCCGAGGCCGCGGGTTTTACCGTGAAAATCCAAATCCCCCTAAACTAAATCCCCCTTTTTCAAAGGGGGACTTCGATTCGCACAGGCGAGACGCCTGTGCCACCGGGGAATTTATCAACGCCCAGATAAGATTTCGACTGCAACGCGACTTTTGCAAGAGGCTCAATCACTATAAGAGCCTGCGCTTCGTTCATGATGACAGAGAAAAACGGTTTAAAAATGGCTTTTAGTCCCTCCAAACTACCCCAAAAATCGCTGAAAATTTCCGGGCGCGGGCCGAATGGACGGGCAAACCCGGCACATGTGCCGGGACATTGCCGAGGTACCCTCGCCATATACCCGGCCTAAACCCGCGTGCAAGCGCGTTCCGGTCGAGGCAGTGCCAAGGTTGT